>JAEEZP010000145.1 GCA_016291915.1 Prevotella sp.
TGCGGGGTTTGATGATACGCACCTTATAGGGTGCTTTGCGGATGGTCAGTCGTATGCCCTCCTCGCATTTCTCCGAACGGCCATCGACAGCGATCAAGAAATGATGCGAACGGCTCTCCACCGTCAATGTCACCTCCGAAGCATCACTGATCACGATCGGTCGGATATTCAGGCTATGGGGCGCAACAGGCGTCAGACAGAGGTTGCCGGAAGAAGGAGCCATGATCGGTCCGCCGTTAGACAGCGAGTAGGCCGTTGACCCTGTCGGCGTGCTAACGATCAGTCCGTCAGCCTGATAGGTCGCCAGGTATTCCCCGTTGATACATGTGCGGATAGAGATCATCGACGCATTGTCACGCTTCAAGACAGCGATATCATTCAGGGCGAAAGGCATGCCCTGCAGTTCATGACCGAAGGCTCTCACCCCTATCACCGTATGTTCCTCAGTGATAAAATCATTGGCATAGATAGCATCCACCGCTTCCCGTATCGTGGCTGGGCTGACAGCGGCAAGGAACCCCAACCGTCCCATGTTCACGCCCAGGATAGGGATCTGTCTGTTACCCACCATAGCGGCAGTCTTCAGGAAAGTACCGTCTCCACCCAGCGATACCACATAGTCGGCATCTATCTCTGCAGCATCAAACACGTCGCAGTCCTCGAGCGTCAGGCCCATCTGTTTTTTCAGGAACTTATGGTATTCCCGTTCGATACGTACGGTGGCCTGGTGCGCACGAAGGCAATCGACGACATCCTGTACGAATGCCGATTTCTCCGTTTGGTAAACGTTACCTACGAGGGCGAATGACAGAGGTATATAAACCATATCTTAATGCCTTTTTAGTATCTTTTTGTCCTGAAAGCATTGTAAAATGCCCAAAAATATGTATATTTGCAAAAGTAAGCATTTTTAGGGAAACAACAAGCAACTTATCCCTATTTATTCAAAAAATTCGTAATAATAATCCTAAATAATAATAGTAATATGTCAAAAGTATTCGTATTTCTCGCTGATGGCTTCGAAGATGTGGAAGCCCTGATTCCCGTGGATGTGCTGCGCCGCGGAGGTGTTGACGTGACAACGGTGACCATCAATGACACACCGGCAGTTACCTCTGCACATGGTGTTACGATGATGGCCGACGCGCTCTTTGAGGATGTTGTCGATGCTTTGCCGGAAGCCGACCTGTTGCTCTTGCCCGGTGGTATGCCTGGAGCCACAAACCTGGATGCTCACGAAGGATTGAAGAAAGCGTTGGTCAACCAGTTCGAACAGGGAAAGAAAGTGGCTGCCATCTGTGCTGCCCCGCTGGTGTTGGGTGGTCTCGGACTGCTTCGCTGCAAGTCAGCTACCTGCTACCCCGGTTTTGAGGGGACGCTCGAGGGTGCTAACTATACCGGAGAACTCTTTACCGTGGATGGGAATATCACCACTGGTGAAGGTCCTGCCGCCGCCTTCCCCTTCGCCTACTGTCTGTTGGAGCAACTCACGGATGCTCAGACTGCCCATGATGTTGCTGAGGGCATGAGGTTCGTACACTTAATGAGCAATTAGCAATTGTTCATTAAATAGTTAGGGATATTTTTTCTCTGTTTCGGCAGAGAGCAATTCACAACCTCCCCAACCCCTCCTTACCTAAGGAGGGGACTCATCCCTCCCCACGCCCCTCCCATTCTTGGGAGGGGATGTAACCGCTCCTACTCGTCGCTCTTTCATTATGGTACTGCTCCCTTATAGCGGTCGCAGTGATTATTAATACATGTTGCGATAGCGAGAAAGCCGCTCCTTAACAAGGGGCTCTAAATCTCTCGCGGTAGAGAGAAAAAGAACATAATGAAATAAAACCAGTTATATGCGTATACTGATTGTCAATACAAGTGAGGATACCGGTGGCGCTGCAGTAGCAGCGAACCGGTTGATGGTAGCACTGAACAACAACGGTGTGAAGGCAAAGATGTTGGTAAAGGAAAAGAATTCCGATAAGCTGACGGTTATCGGACTATCCCACCCATGGCGCCAACAATGGCATTTCCTGTGGGAGCGTCTATGCATCTGGCTGTCGTTGCATGGCCGTCGTAAACATCTTTTCGAGGTGGATATCGCCAACAGCGGCACAGATATCACATCACTACCGGAGTTTAAGGAAGCTGATGTCATCCATCTGCATTGGATCAATCAGGGCATGCTGTCACTGAAGGATATCCGTCGTATCATGGAGAAGAAACCGGTTGTGTGGACGATGCACGATATGTGGCCTGCTACCGGCATCTGTCATCTGACGATGGATTGCCGTCATTTCACAACGCATTGTAGTCATTGTAACTATCTTCCAGGTCAAGGCAATGACAACGATCTCTCTTCACGGGTGTGGCGACGCAAAGAGAAGATGTTCGACGGCAAACGAATCACCCTCGTAGCATGCAGTGAGTGGTTAGCCGGTGAGGCCCGTAAGAGTGCGTTACTGCAGAACCAGCGGGTGGTAACCATCCCTAACCCCATTGATAGTCAACTGTTTTGTCCGCAAAACAAAAAGACTGCACGTAAGGCTTTGGAATTGCCTGTAGAAGGAAAGATTATCCTTTTCGTTTCACAACGTGTTACCAATCCCAATAAAGGTATCGATTATCTGGTGAAGGCGATTCAGCACTTGACAACCACTGATCCTACTTCGAAAGAACATATCAGTGTAGCTATCTTGGGCGGACATGCGGAGGAAGTAGTTCAACAGTTAGCCTTGCCAGCCTATCCGCTTGGTTATGTCAGTGATCCCCATCGTATCGCACAGGTGTACAATGCTGCTGATGTGTTTGTGATGCCTTCACTGTCGGAGAATCTTCCAAACACGATCATGGAAGCAATGGCCTGCGGTGTGCCTTGCGTGGGATTCCAAGTGGGTGGTATCCCTGAGATGATCGACCATCAGGTGAATGGATATGTGGCAGCGGTACGGCAGTCTGACGATCTCGCAAAAGGTATCCGTTATGTGCTTGACGAGGCAGATTATGAACTGTTGAGTCATAACTGTGTGAAGAAAGTGGCCCAGCATTATTCCCCACAGAGTGTTGCCAACAGATACATACATATATATAATAAGGTATTACGTCCAACAGAAAACTGATTATGATTCGTTTCTCGATTGTTACCATTACATGGAATGCTGCTCATTGCGTACAGAAAACCCTTGACAGCGTAGCCTCCCAGTCTTACAATTGTCTGGAACATCTGATCATCGACGGGGTGTCAACTGATGAGACACTTGCGATGGTGGATAGTTACCGACAGCTATGCAGCTATCCGGTGCTCGTCAGTTCTGAACCGGATACCGGCATCTATGATGCGATGAACAAAGGACTGGCGCGGGCCACAGGCGATTATATCATCTTTATGAATGCAGGCGATAGCTTTCATTCTTCTGACACCTTGCAAAAGATTGTAGAGCAAGTAGATGAAAACAATTTGCCGGCAGTCATATACGGTGATACGGATATCGTGGATGATACTGGGAATTACCTTGGGAAACGCCATCTCTCCGCGCCTGAACAACTTACATGGCGTTCTTTCCGTAAAGGGATGCTGGTATGTCATCAGGCTTTCTATGCCCGTACGGATATTACGAGAGATATTCGGTATGATGAATCCCTGAAACTCTCCGGGGATGTTGACTGGTGTATCCGGGTAATGAAAGCAGCAGAAGAGAAGGGGTTGGCATTACACAACACGCATATGGTTGTGGCCGATTATCTGAAGGAGGGATTGTCCACGCGCCATCACCGTGCCTCGCTGAAAGAGCGTTTCGAGGTGATGCGCCGTCATTATGGACTTCTCACCACCCTCTGCTGGCATTGTTGGTTCCTTTTCCGTGCATTCGCGAGACGGTTTAGGGTTTACGGCTTCGCCGTGATTATCGGCTGCACCTCAGCAATTTGAGTACACTCTATTGCCTTCGGTTTGCACGATAATTAGGGTTTAGAGTTCCCCCTCACCCGTCCTCTCCCCATAGGCATGGGGCGAGGTGTTCGATTCGTTAAGCCTGTATACTTAAATTGGTTGCGATAGCGAAAGTCGCGATTAAGCGAGAGCAGAGTCATGCTTACATGAGCTATGCCGAGCGTGAGCGAGTTCGACGAAGTCAAAGTCAGGTACACAGATACGATGATTGAAAAACGGTGACGTAGTCAGTGCGAGGACCTGTTTGAGCGAAGCGAGTCCCGCAGCACAGTTTTTCAGAATCGTAATCTGTTCTGACTCGAAGCGTGCAACGAGCTCTCTCTTGCTTACTTCTCTCTGGCGGGACAGAGAGAAGTAA
>JAEEZP010000146.1 GCA_016291915.1 Prevotella sp.
CCCACATTTACAAGGAATTGCAGACGGTTGTTTATCTCAGCAAGGATACGTTTGGCAATACGCGCATCGTGGTCATCCAACTGTAGTTGCTGGAACCATTCGTAGAGCATCTGCACGGACATCTCCACGAGGTTGGTGATCGATTTTCCTTGAATCTTCACATAGTTAGATTCTTCCCTCAGTCGTGTGCCATGGCATTTCGGACAGATGGTCTTTCCACGATACCGACTCATCATCACGCGATATTGTATCTTATACTGGTTTTCCTTCACCATATTGAAGAAAGCATCGATGGAGGCCTGTTCGTGGATATCCTTGGTATCGCTGGGCAGACCATGCCACAACCATCCTTTCTGTTCAGCTGTGAGGTCACAATAAGGGGTGAAGATGGGGAAATCATCGTAGGCTGCGCGACGGCAGAACTCATCTTTCCAGATCTTCATCTTCTCGCCATGCCAACATTGCACACAACCGTCGTAAACACTCAGTGAGGAATTGGGGATGACCAGTCGCTCATCGATGCCGATCGTACTGCCGAAACCCTCACAGACAGGGCATGCGCCCACAGGAGAGTTGAAAGAGAACATATTCTCGTTGGGCTCCTCAAAACGGATGCCGTCAGCTTCAAAACGGGTGGAGAAATCGTATGACAGATGACTGGGAAGTACCATCAGACGACATTCTCCGTCGCCCTCAGCGAGGGCTGTCTCAGCCGAATCCAACAGTCGTGAGATGGTCTCATTATCATTGTTGGCCGTCATACGGTCGATGACCAGCCACAGGCGTGTTTCGTCGCTCTCTTGAATGGCTTTCTCGTTCTCATCAAGGAGTGATTTATCCTCGATGAAATCGTCGATTCTATAGAATTCTCCTTTATAATAGATACGTGCATATCCTTGTTGTATCTCCATCTCGAGTTGACGCTTGAGGGTCCTTCCTGAGGGGATTCTGATAGGGGAGAGCAACACGAATTTTGTGCCGTTATCAAACTGAAGCATACAGTTGGAGATGTCCTCTGTGGTGTTTTTCTTCACTTCCTGTCCACTGACGGGTGAGAAGGTATGTCCGATACGTGCAAAGAGCAAACGCATGTATTCATAGATCTCGGTGCTTGTGCCCACAGTACTGCGGGGATTGCGGGCAATCACTTTCTGTTCGATGGCAATGGCCGGCGGCAGTCCTTTGATGTAGTCACACTCAGGTTTTTTCATTCTTCCGAGGAATTGCCGTGAATAACTCGAGAGAGATTCTACATAACGTCGTTGTCCTTCGGCATACAGCGTGTCGAAAGCCAAGGATGATTTTCCGCTGCCAGAAACACCGGTGATCGTGATGAACTGGTTGCGCGGAATATTGATGGATATTCCTTTGAGATTATTTACGCGTACATTTTTTACTTCTATATATTGCGCGTCGTTTGCTTTTCTCGTCATAGTGTCTCTTTTGAAACTACAAATTTACGAAGAATAATTAATATATAAGAGTGATTGATTAAAAAATAATTGTTTTCCGTTGTTTTTCCAGGATAACAGTGTTTAGAATTGGAAATGTTTTATTTTAAGATAATCAGCATTATGATAAATAGAGTATATTGAAAAATAAATTCAATGCCCTATCTGCAGCTATTGAGCGATGACAGTTTCAGCGTCTTTTACCAACTCCTATATGATTCCCCAAATTTATATGAATAATTAAAATAAAAAAAATGAGAACAGAAACGATTTCGATCTGTCCTCACTTTTATTATACTCTAGACTCTAAACCCTAAACCCTAAACCCTAGACTCTAGACTCTAAACAATCATTATCCGAAGTTGTCGAACATGATGCTTTCAGGTTCAACACCTAATGAGTCAAGCATTCCCTGAACAGCCTTGGACATCGGCCCTGGTCCACACATGTAGTATTCAATATCCTCGGGTGCTTCATGATCTTTCAGGTATGTCTCGTACATCACCTGATGAACGAAGCCCGCAGTATATTTCACACCGGCAGCATCAGCAGCTGGATCCGGACGGTCAAGTGCCAGATGGAAATGGAAATTAGGAAATTCCTTTTCCAGTTCAAGGAAGTCCTCCACGAAGAATGCTTCTACCAAGGCACGGGCACCATAGAAGAAATGCATCTCACGGTCACGGGTGTTCAGTGTCTTCGTCATGTGCATGATCTGTGCACGCAAAGGAGCCATACCGGCACCTCCACCTACCCATATCATCTCTTTCTTTGAGTCGAAGATCGGATGGAAATCACCGTAAGGACCGCTCATGATCACCTTATCACCTGGTTTGCGGGAGAAGATATACGATGAAGCGATACCTGTAGGCACATCCATGAATCCTACTTCCGGCTTGGGCTTAAACGGCGTTGTGGCGATACGCACCGTCAGTGTAATACGGTCACCCTCAGCAGGATAGTTAGCCATAGAGTATGCACGGATAGTGTCTTCCGGATTGTGTGCCTTGAGTGAGAAGATATTGAAACGCTCCCACGATGGCAGGTAGTCCGGTCCGATATCATTCTTATCGAAGTCTTTATCGTAGTCGATACAATCGTATGCCGGGATCTTGATCTGTGCGTAAGAACCGGGGATGAAGTCCATGTGCTCACCCGGTGGCAATGCCACGATGAATTCTTTGATAAATGAAGAAACATTCTTGTTGGAGATCACCTCGCACTCCCATTCCTTAACGCCGAGGATGCTCTCGCTCACCTTGATCTTCATGTCGCTCTTCACCTTACACTGACAACCTAAGCGCCAGTGGTCTTTGATCTCCTTACGTGAGAAGTGTGGGCGCTCGGAATCGAGGATCTCTCCCCCACCCTCAAGCACCTGCACCTTACACTGTCCGCAGGAGGCTTTTCCACCGCAGGCAGAAGGCAGGAAGATACCATTCTCATTGAGTGTAGTCATCAGTGACGAGCCTTGCGGAACACTGATCACGTTATCACCATTAATCTCGATGTTCACATTACCGCTGGGTGACAGGTATTTCTTGGCTACCAAGAGGATGGCAACCACCAGCAGGATGATTACGAGGAATACACCAATACTTGCTAATATGAAATTCAACATTGCTATATCCTCCTATTATATTTTAAGTCCTGAGAAACACATCATCGCCATGGCCATCAAACCCACGGTGATGAAGGTGATACCTAATCCCTGCAAAGGCTTGGGAACATCCGTATATGCCATCTTCTCGCGGATGGCTCCCAGAGAGACGATGGCCAGTGTCCAGCCGATACCACTACCGATAGCATAGACGATGGCATCCCATACCGAGCCGATATACTGTGTGTTCAGCGGATCCAGATTGATACGCTGTTGCATGAACAGTGATGCACCCATGATAGCACAGTTGACGGCAATCAGCGGCAGGAAGATTCCTAATGAGGCATACAGTGAAGGACTGTATTTCTCAACGATCATCTCCACCAGCTGTACCATACCGGCGATGACGGCAATGAAGAGTATGAAACTGAGGTATGAGAGATCTACCCCTTCGACGATACAGTTGGGTCCGAGTACCTTTGTCTGGAGCAGATAATCAACGGGCACGGTAACCAACAGCACGAAGGTCACAGCCATACCCAGTCCTAACGATGTCTTGACATTCTTTGAGACGGCAAGATATGAACACATTCCAAGGAAGAATGCGAATATCATATTGTCGACGAATATCGACCTGAAAAACAAATTGATAATATGTTCCATAATTATTTCTCCTTATAAAAATAAGCACGATGTACCCAGATGACACAACCCACGAGGATCAGAGCCATTGCCGGCATTGTCATCATACCGTTGTTCATATAACCTGCATCATAGAAAGCCTGCGGGAAGATCTTGAATCCTAAGAGTGTACCAAAGCCGAAGAGCTCACGGACAGCTCCCACGATGATCAGGATCATCGCATAACCTAAACCGTTGGCAATACCGTCGAGGAATGAGGGCCAGGGCTTGTTCATCATCGCAAAAGCCTCCAGACGACCCATCAGAATACAGTTAGTGATGATCAGTCCGACATACACAGACAACTGTACGCTCACGTCATAGGCAAAAGCCTTCAACACCTGACTGACGATCGTAACCAAAGCAGCGACAACCACCAGCTGCACGATGATACGAATGCGGTTGGGGATGGTCTTACGGATCAGTGAGATGATCACATTCGAGAAGGACGTAATGATGGTAACAGCCAATCCCATGACAATAGCGGGCTTGAGCTGGGCTGTCACCGCTAATGCCGAACAGATTCCAAGCACCTGAACAAGTATCGGGTTGTCCAAGTTCAACGGGTTCATGAAAACCTCTTTGTTCTCTTTACTAAATAACTTGCTCATAACTATTCCTCCTCTGCTTTAGGTTCAACAACGGTAGTGGAATCCTTACTTATGATAGACTCCATGAGACGGCCTATGGCATAATTCTTCACATTCTTCATACCATCTTTAATCATAGCATCTACACCATTGGAAGTAAGTGTGGCTCCGGTAACACAGTCAACCTGCGTATTGGGATCTTCTACCTTCTTTACAACGGAGAGAACCACATTACCTTTCTCATCCCAGATATTCTTGCCAATAAATTTCTCCTGCCAAGCCTGTGAGTCCTTGATCTCAGCACCCAGACCGGCTGTCTCAGAGTCGTGGTTGAAATAAGCTCCGTACACCTTACCTTCATTATCAATGGAGATATAGCCGCTGATGCCTCCCCAGAGACCCATTCCCTTCAGGTAGGCTACCACGATATCTTGGCCGTCAATCTTACACTCATAGACTTTCAACCCATCGACATCTTTTTCCTCTTTCACCACCTCTTGATATTTTGCTTCAGCATCGGCATCACTCAGTCCGCGGAGATTGAGCGAATTGAGTATCTGCTTCTTGATATCAAGAGCGACATTGGCTTCCTGACGACTCTTCAGTGCCTGTGACACGAAGGCCAGCAGGAATGCCACGATGACAACCATGATTGCCGAGTATATAACCGTATAAGTATTTGAATTTGTCTTCATATTCTTTTCCTCCTTATTTATTTAACACGGTTAGCACGACGGGAAATATTACGCTGGACAACACAGTAGTCGATCAGCGGAGCAATCATATTACCAAAGAAGATGGCAAGCATCATACCCTCGGGATATCCCGGGTTCATCACACGAACAATGACAGCCATAGCACCGATAAAGAGACCGTAAATCCACTTACCTGTCTCCGTGCGGGCACTGGTAACAGGATCGGTAGCCATAAAGACTGCTCCAAAGCAGAAACCACCTAATATCAGATGCTCATACCAAGGAATGGCAGTCATCTCCAATCCTGAGAATAAGGCAGCCATCAGTCCTCCACCGAGGAATACGCTGAGCATAATCTTCCAGGAAGCCACACCTGTCCATAATAAGATAATAGCTCCGATGGCTATGGCGATGACCGATGTTTCTCCGATGGAACCGGGGATAAAGCCCAAGATCATGTCACACAGACTGGCTTGAGGAGCAATGCCCTGAGCCAGATCACCTAATGGCGTGGCAGCCGTGAATGCATCAGGCAGATTGTTTCCCAATCCGAAGATACTGTGGTCGCATACCCAGATGGTATCACCCGTCATCGTTGACGGATAAGAGAAGAAGATAAACATACGTGTTGCCACGGCAACGTTGAAGATATTCATTCCCGTACCTCCGAAGATCTCTTTCACGAAGATCACCGAGAAGGCAATGGCGAGGATCAGCATCCACAGCGGAGTGTTGATAGGCATAATCAGTGGGATGATCATTCCGGATACAAGGTAACCCTCCTGTATCTCCTCACCTTTCCACTGAGCCACAACAAACTCAATGCCAAGACCTACGATATAGCTGACCAGCAGTTTGGGTAACACAGCGAGGAATCCATAGACGAATATCTCGATGAATCCTGCTGTTTCCAATGTACCCGCGGCAGCATAGTTCTGATAACCGATGTTATACATTCCGAATAAGAGCGCCGGCAGCAGGGCGATGACCACAAAACTCATGATACGCTTCGAGTCGATGGCATCATGGATGTTTGTACCGCTCTTTGCTGTCTCGTTAGGCACATAGAGGAATGTCTCGAAGCCATCAAAGACGCTTCTGAAAGCGTGCAGCTTACCTCCCTCTTGGAAGTTGGGCTTGATCTTATTGATATAGTTTCTTAGTGCGCTCATATCCTATGCATTTTCTTTACGTAACATATCCAATCCATTACGGATAATCTTCTGCAACTCTAACTTAGAGGAATCCACGAACTCTGCCAGGGCAAAATCTTCAGGAGCAATCTCATAAATGCCTAAAGCCTCCATCTGGTCGATATCATTGGCGATAATGGCTTTCACGAGATACTCACCCATGATATCCATCGGCAACACCTTATCATATTCTCCACTCATGATCATATGACGCTCACCACCTTTGATACGGGCATCAAGCTTGTAGGCTTTTTTCGGCTGTAACCAGGAGAAATAACTACGGTTGGTAGAGAAATCGTTCACACGTGGCATGATCCATCCCAACAGTTCATCAACATCATCACCCTCAGGGATAACGGTGATCTCAGAAGTGTGGGCACCTACTACATCATCCATCGTACATGGTTTGCCGGTGAGCACATTGCCATTGATAATACGTACATGGCTATCAGCTTTCAACTGACCATCCAACACATTATTAATCTTCTCTCCTATCATCACATCCGCATAGGCAGGGTTATTCACCTCACTACCCACAATGGCGATAGTACGACAGAGATTTACCTTACCGGTGTTGAAAAGACGTCCGATAAAGATCACAGCAGAGGGATCTACTGTCCATACTACCTCACCCTTGTTGACAGGGGCAATGTGATTGATCTGTACACCTACATTACCAGCAGGACACGGTCCATCAAAGATGTTGATTTCCACATCCTTAGCTGCAGTGAGAGCAAGAGCCGACTGCTTACTGCCAATGCCCAGATAGGTCTTGGCAATCTTTGACAACGCTGTTAGTCCGCTTTGAAAATCGCGCTCATTACCCTCCAACTCGTATTCGAAGTCGGCAGCCAATGGCTTGTCGCGTAAAGCACTGATAAAGATAGCACGGGGCATCACAGTGGGATTGGTGGATACAGCATACGGCAGTTGGTCGATGAAACCGAAGATTCCTGCCTCCAGCAAAGCATTGATGACAGCTGGTCCATCTAAGGTTCGAGGATCTTTCTGTCCATAGTCAACAAACTGTTGAACATCATCCTTTAACACCTTAACGCACAGCAGTTTTCTTCGTTCGCCGCGCACTACAGCAGAAACCTTTCCACTGACAGGCGATGCAAACTTAACCTCGGGATAGTTCTTGTTAACAAACAAGGCATCCCCGGCCTTGACATAATCACCCTCTTTGACAACGATCTTTGGCGTTACACCTAAGAAGGATTCCGGTGTTAAGGCAATCTCACTGCCACCTTTAACAGGAATCTTTTCTTTCTTCGGTTTGCCAACAAGGTTAATGTCTAAGCCCTTTCGTAACTTAATTACATTTGCCATAGCATAACTATTATAATAAATTTGGTTATATATGCATTTCTTAATTTGCAAAGATAGAAAAATATATCTAAAAAACATGTTATTGGAATAAAAAATATTTGAAAATATCTGTTGTTTTCTCTTTTTAATGTATTTTTGTAGCAAATTTGAGAAATGAGAACTGTTAAACATATTATTACGGGTGTGATATGGGCTATAGTGGGCTTGTATCTCCTGGCTGTTGTCCTTGTACAACTGCCACCGGTACAACGTTTTCTCGGTTCTCAGGTAGCTCAGGTTGTAGGCAACAAACTCAACACAGAGGTACAGGTAAAGAAAGTCAATTTAGGTCTCCTCAACCGTATCATCATCGATGATGTGCTGATCTATGATCAGTCGAAGAAACCCATGCTGAAAGCTTCAAGAGCATCGGTGAAACTATCCTTGTATGACCTGCTGTATAAGAAAAAAGTGTCCATTTCATCGGCACAACTTTTCGGCATGCAAGCTGATTTGTACAAGAAAGACGCACAGTCTCCCACGAATTTTCAGTTTGCATTGGATGCTTTGGCATCGAAAGACAGTGTGAAAAAAGCCTCTCCGGAGGTTTCTATCAACTCATTGGTGATAAGACATGGTAATATCAATTATGACCGATGGGATATCCCCAATACCGACAGAAAATTCTCCACTGATCATCTTCATCTGAGAGACATCAGTATGCATGCTTTGATACCGTCGTTGAATGATGATGGCTTGGATCTGATCATGAAAAAGCTGGCGATGAAAGAAGAGGTGTCCGGTACTGTCATTAAATCTCTTGCTTTCAAATTAAACCGGTCCAATGAGAAGATTCTTCTGAGCAATCTGTCATTAGAGTTGCCGAACACGGCATTGAATGTCGATTCTTTGGTATTGACGAATCCCAATAAAGAGGAAAAATTCAATTTTCAGCAGTTTGGGTTAAAAGGAAAAATTTCCGACTCTAAAGTATTGTTAAGCGATCTGTCTGGGTTCCTCCCTGCCCTATCCTCATTTTCACAACCTCTTCATCTGAATACCTCTTTTGAAGGCAGTAATAATATCTTGAATGTCAACACATTGAATATTCATTCCGGTGATGAGTTGGCAGTTGTGGCAGACGGAACGCTCACCCACTGGCTCCAGCATCCTGCATTAGAGGTGCATTTTGATCAGATGAAGGTGAATGGAAGTATGCTCCAGTCGTTGGCAGTCAATCCACGTTCCGACAATTCGATATTCCAGACACTCAGTCGGTTTGGAGATATCCAATATTCAGGAAATATGCGTTTGTCTGACCGACAGTATGCTCTGAACGGGAACCTCACAACATCTGTCGGGAATGCAACGGTAGATGCTGTGAAGAAGCATCAACAGTTTTCGGCACAACTACAGACTGACAACCTTGACTTGGGAAAGATCATTGCCGATAATCGTTTGGGAACCCTCAGTGCAGACGTTGAAGTGTCTGGCTTGTTGCCGGCAAACAATAATTCTCTTTTCCATCCTCAGACATTACTGACAGTGAAAGGAGATATTCCTCATTTGGATTTCCAGAACTATACCTATAAAAATATTAATGTTGACGGTACGTTCCAGAATAAAGTCTTCGACGGTGTGCTGATGATGGACGATTCCAATGGTATGCTGCATTTAGATGGCATTGTGGGAATTAATGGGAAGATGATCGATGGTAAGATGAATCTTACTTTGCAGAATTTCAATCCCCATGCCATGAAGATCACCGGTGATTGGGAGAATACTACCTTTAACGCGAACATGGAGGCTGATGTGAAAGGAAGCAGTCTGAATGATATGACAGGAAACATCCTGATAGATGATTTCTCTTTCTTCTCACCCGAGCAACAGTATGAACTGAAACAATTATCACTGGTGTCTGAGGAGACAGCGTCGGGCAGACAACTGGTGGTGAACAGTGATTTCGGTTCACTGAAAGTAAACGGACGATACGATTATTCTACTGTCGTAAACAGTGTGATGAACATGTTGGCAGACCGCATCCCTACCCTGCCCGGCATCATCAAACGACAGCCCAAAACAGGTAAATCGTATAACAATGCCTTTACCCTGCAGTCGACTATCAATAAAACCGACTGGCTACAAGCATTTACGGGATTACCAGTCAGTCTGCATGCCCCCATGAAAATGAATGCCATGGTGGATGATGTGAACAATCAGTTGCAGTTGAACCTCTCTTTACCCAACTTCAGTTATAATGGCAATAACTATCAGGCATTCTCACTGAAGGCAGATACTGATGAGGACAAGAATATCAATTTCCGTGTGAAGGGTAAGAAAGTGATGGACAATAAAGAGATGATGGACATCGGATTGGAGGCCCTTGCCGGCAATAATAGTCTGGAGAGTGTGTTGACATGGGAAGGTGACGGTCAATGGCATATGAAAGGTAATCTGCGTAGCAGTACGGATTTCTTCAAGACTCCCGAAGGAAAGCAGGCAGCTCATATGCGCGTACATCACTCAGATATACTTATCAATGATACGATATGGCGTGTACAACCTTCTGATATCGTTTACTGTGATAACGATCTGACTGTCGACTATTTTGCCGTGGAGCATCAAGACCAGCATATCATCGTCTATGGCAAGGCTGACAAAAATCCTGATGACTCACTGGTGGTTGACCTGAAAGGAGTAGATGTGAGATATATCCTTGATCTGGTGAACTTCCATTCTGTAACCTTCGACGGTAAAGCTACCGGAAAGGCTCTCATCCGTTCTGCATTCAGCAATTTCCAAGCAGATGCTGATTTACGCGTTGATGATTTCCGATTCCAGGAAGGTAGAATGGGTACACTGTTTGCCAAGACTTCCTGGAACACCCAAGAGAAACAGATAGATATCGATGCTCATGCGGATGATGATAACCATGCTCAGACAATCATCAAAGGATATGTGTCGCCGTCGAAGAATTATATCGACTTGAATATAGATGCCAACAATACCCGTGGTGAGTTCCTGAAAAGCTTCTGTGGAAGTTTTATGGATAACATCAATCTTCGATGTAGCGGAAGCCTGAATCTATTTGGAGATCTGAAACTTATCAATCTGACGGGTATGGTGGTTGCCGATGGAGATCTGGACATCAAGACACTCAATACGCACTATTGGTTACGGGGGGATACCATCCGGCTGATACCCAATGAGATTATCTTCCATCAAGATACATTATACGATCGTCACAATAATATTGGCATCATCAACGGAGCGTTACACCATATTTATCTAACACGTTTGACATACGATCTGGATATCAATGCTCAGAATCTGCTCTGTTATGATTTCCATGATTATGGTGATGATACATTCTTTGGAACAGTATATGGAACAGGTGACTGTGCCATCAAAGGAAGGAACGGAAGAATAGACTTCGATATCAATGTAACGCCGGAAAAAGGCAGTTTCATCGAGTATAATGCGGCCAGTCCGGATGCTATCACCGATCAGGGATTTATCACATGGCGTGACCGTCAGGCCATGGATTCTGTTGAAAATGAAGAACTCGCACGTCCCATTGTCATTGATGATGACGTGTCGGATATTCATCTCAACTTCCTGATTAATGCGAACCCCAATGCTACCCTGAGATTGCTGATGGACCGCCAGAGTGGTGATTATATTGCCTTGAATGGCAACGGGGCTATTCGTGCCTCTTATTATAACAAAGGCTCTTTCAATATGTTCGGTACTTATATGGTTGACCATGGGGTGTACAAACTGACCATACAGAATGTCATCAAGAAAGATTTCCAGTTCCAGGATGGCAGTTCTATCGTCTTCGGTGGTGATCCTTATGAGGCAGCACTTGACCTGAAGGCATTGTATACTATCAATGGTGTATCGTTGAGTGACCTGCAGTTAGGGCGTTCGTTTACCTCGAATAATGTCCGTGTCGACTGTATGATGAATATCGGAGGTACAGCTTCTGCCCCACGGGTAGATTTCGACTTAGACATGCCGACGGTAAGTGCTGACGCCAACCAGATGATCCGTTCACTGATTAACAGCGAGGAAGAAATGAATCAACAAGTGATATACCTCCTTTCCATCGGACGTTTCTACAATCAGCAAGAGAATAATGCTGGAGAAAACAATTCACAGAGTCAGACATCCCTTGCCATGCAGTCGTTACTCAGTGGTACTATCAGTCAACAGATCAGTAATGTGCTCAGTAATTTCGTCAATTCCAACAACTGGAATTTTGGGGCAAATATCTCTACAGGTGACGAAGGTTTCAACAATGCCGAGTATGAAGGACTGCTTTCAGGACGTTTGCTGAACAACAGACTGTTGATTAACGGCCAGTTCGGATATCGCGACAATGCCAATGCCACCACTTCTTTTATTGGAGATTTCGATATCCGTTATCTCCTTTTCCCCAACGGTAATCTCGCCATCAAGGTATATAATCAGACGAATGACCGGTACTTTACCAAAAACAGTCTGAACACACAGGGTATAGGATTGATTTTGAAGAAGGATTTCAATAATTGGCGTGATCTTTTCGGTATAGTGAGAAAAAAAGAATCCGAAGAGAAGGAAAAATAATTATTTTTCAATGATTTATCTAAAAAAGACAGTATAAAAATCTTTTATTTATTAAAATTTTTGTACCTTTGCACCCGCTTTTATTCAAAAAGGGTAAAGCAAAGAGTTTATTCACATGTTTAATTTTTAATCAGGTACTGTGTACCACAATTTTTTATTTATGTCAGATTTTAAAAACGTGCAACCGCTTGAGGACTTCGATTGGGAACAATTTGAGAGTAACAGTAGTGCAGGTGTTAGTAAAGAGGAATTAACCAAGGCTTATGATGAGACTTTGAATAAAGTTTCTGAGCATCAGGTTGTTGACGGTAAAGTTATTTCTGTTGACAAGAAAGAGGTTATCGTTAACATTGGTTACAAGAGCGATGGTATTATCCCCGCTTCTGAGTTCCGTTACAACCCAGACTTGAAAGTTGGTGACATCGTTGAAGTTTATGTTGAGAATCAGGAGGACAAGAAAGGTCAGCTTCTTCTTTCTCACAAGAAAGCTCGCATGAGCAAGAGTTGGGAGCGCGTTAATGCAGCTCTTGATAACGAAGAGGTTATCCAGGGTTACATCAAGTGTCGCACTAAGGGTGGTATGATCGTTGACGTATTCGGTATCGAGGCCTTCTTGCCCGGTAGCCAGATTGATGTTCATCCTATCCGTGACTACGACGTGTTCGTAGGAAAGACAATGGAATTCAAGGTTGTGAAGATCAATCAGGAGTTCCGCAATGTTGTTGTTTCTCACAAGGCTCTCATTGAGGCTGAGTTAGAGCAGCAGAAG
>JAEEZP010000147.1 GCA_016291915.1 Prevotella sp.
AAGGAGTAAGACACGGAAATGGAAAATGGAGGAATGGAGAATGAAATAGACTAACGACTCGTCTACTTGTCTACTCGTCTACTTGTCTACCAAAATCTTTTGACAGGTTTTTGCCTGTAGGCAGAAAGCCTTCTGCATGTAGCCGCATGATCTTCTGCCTTCTGCCTGTAGCCATGTTCCGGAAACGGGTAGTTTTGTTACCCTTTCTATTAACAAAATGTACTGAAGACAGTACCTTTACGAACCGGAGAATATGATAACAGAAATAAAAACCGAGTGTAAAAAAAACGTCAACACATCGGTTAACGGTTATTGTTTAATGTTGTAAGCAGGCGCACATCATGTCCTCCCCTACAACTTACAAAGATATGATAACGTGTATCTATTACTATTTTAGGCAGTCTACCATACGACGGAGGCCTTCTGTGAGTATCGATCTCGGACAAGCGAGATTGATCCTGATAAAACGGTTCATGGGATCGCCGTACATCTCACCATCGTTCACCCATACCCCGTATGTGTACAGTTTCTCTGTTATCTCTTTTGAAGAACCACCTAAAGCAGCGCAATCTATCCATGCCAGATATGTACCCTCCAGTTTTACCACTGGCAGTTGCGGCAGGTGTTCCTGGAGATAATCTTTTAAGAACTGATAATTCTCAAAAACATATGCATTCATCTGGTTAAGCCACTCCCAGCCTCCTTCGGAGTATGCTGCCTCTGTAGCGATGACCCCAAACGGGTTGACATCACAATTCTCATGAATATTGATAGCCCGGTCTATCCGCTCCCGTTTTTCCTCGTCTTTGACGATAATATTCGCGATTTGCAGTCCGGCAATATTAAATCCTTTTGTAGGCGCCACACAGACTGCGCTGAAAGCAGCGAAATCATCGATAGCGGCAAATGGCGTGTAATGATATCCTGGCATCACCACTTCCCCATGAATCTCGTCGGACACCACGAAAACATGATGTTTGCGGCAAATCTCCCCCATACGCTTTAGTTCTTCGCATGTCCACACCCTGCCGGCAGGATTATGCGGATTACAGAGAAGGAACAGCCTCACACGTGAATCCGCACATTTCGTCTCAAAATCCTCCCAGTCAACCGTATAAGTCTGATTTTCATATTTCAGCGGTGATGCCTCCACGACACATCCCTGATTACGGATGCTGGAGAAGAAACAGTTGAACACGGGTGTCATCAGCAGTACCTTATCTCCCGGCAAGGTAAGTGCCTTGATAATAGCACTGATAGCAGGAACCACACCCGATGTGTAAATAATCTCCTTGGTTAAGATGCCCTCCCACTGATGGTATTCGGCAAACCAGTTGATGACCGACTCATAATAGCTTTGCGGCACATGTGTATATCCGAAGATACCATGCTCCACTCTTTTCTGCAAAGCATGGATGATTTCCGGATAAACACGGAAATCCATATCAGCCACCCACAACGGAATGATATCCTTCTCAGGAGCCTCATCCCACTTCACAGAGTTTGTTCCTCTGCGGGTTATCACCTCATCGAAATCGTATTTCATCACCACAGCTGTTAATTGTTAGGAGTCTTTTGCCGCTGGATAATCTCACAGTTGGCCGGCTGTAAGATATTCTCATCAATGGTCACACTGCCGATATGATCAGCGACGATTCTGCCGGTTCGTGGATTCTTGATATTTGTGATACTGCCGATAATCTCTGCTTGCACATCCGAGTCCTCGAAGATACGGTCGGAATCCTCACCGAAGGTACAGTCCTCGAGCACCAATTGCTCAACGTAACAGAGTGGTTGCTCACCGGTGATATGACAGCGTACCAGACGAACATTCTTCGAATGCCAAGCCAGATACTCCCCATTCAATTCAGAGTCGTAAATCGTGATGTTCTCACACTCCCAGAAAGAATCCTTGGTGGAGATCTTCGCATGACGAATTATCACATTCTTACAGTATTGGAACACGTATTTGGAATCGCTCACCAGTCCGTCGACATCCACATTCTCACAGAACATAAACGGGTATGTACCCTCGTGGAGGGTCACATTCCTGATCTTCAGATTCTTGATTTTCCAGAAGGTCTCATCAGCATCATTAAACTTTACATTTTCCACGGTCACATTGTTCATCTCCCGAAACAGTTTCGGCGCATCGATAATAGTATCTCTCATCACCATTTCGTTGCTATACCAGATAGCCGATCGACTGCCTACCTCAAAGAAACAATTAGTGATCAAAGAGCCGTCAACATGCCATAGAGGGTATTTCCCAATAAAACGGCAATGGTCTGCCTCGATATTCTTGCAACATTTGATACCCGATTCCCCTTCGGTAATGGTGACATTCTCTAAACGAGTGTCATGAATGGCGAACAAAGGACGTTCACCTCCAAATGATTTATCTTTAATTGTATTCATATTTTTCTTTACATCTTTACCTTACAAAAACCATGCCTGAAACACCATGAGTGTCATACTGACAAAAAACTTTTACCTTCTTGACATTTACGGCTGCAAAGGTATAAACAAAAAAGGATTCTCACCTTATATATTTTCTCTTTTTCATGACCATTTTTACGGAAAATGTGTTAATTTTGCCAAAGAATTATGTAACGATCAACTTCATGAGAAAAAGACGTTCATACAAACGACGACTGATTACCATGGGTATTTTCCTTGCTTTGCTGTTGATACTCATGATTGTCTTCTTCGTCTTACCTTTCCTTCCACTGACAGAAAACAAGAAGAAACAATGTCTTGCCGAGGTGGAATACGACCGTTGTTATACGTTGTTGATAAACGGTAAATCCCGACTGTATATCAACGACTTAGGGTTAGGGGACGTACAGACCGTGGTAACAGCCGACATCGACTCCGTGAGGTGGCTGCACACCACCCTGAAAGGTGTTTGGATCAACAAGTATCTCTTCCTACCCTTCAATGACGGTCGCCTTGTCGTTGCCAATCCCGACTATCAGATGGATGAGAAACTGGCTGTCTATAATCAACGCATTGACACCCTGATAAAGCAGAATATCGACCGACTCGAAAAATCGCTTACCCATATGAAAAAGGTGGAACGCGATGTGAACTACTATCTGGATGTCAATAACGTCACGGATATCGGTTATAACTCCATTGCCACGATTGCCAGTAAGATTATTGAAACGCGTCAGCAGAGAGAACATACCCTTGCCCTGCTGAAAAGTATCACCACCCAACAGCAGGTGGAAATAAAGATAATACAACGTTATACCTTGATAGAGAGAGGCGACAGCGGGCATGTCAGACGCACGTCGTGCAGGATTCTTGAGAATGAGATGCCCAGCGATTATTATACCATTGAGACAGAAGACAGGCATAAGAGTAAAGACGCACATTCCATCTATCATAACATTACGACAGCCGATTTCGTCAAGGAAACCATCAAGACTGCCCCTTTGAAGATGTCTCCGCAAGTGTATGAAGGAGAGATGAAAGATGGTAAACGCGAAGGACATGGTATGTATTATGATGACGAAGGAAACTTCTACGACGGATTCTGGAAAGACGATAAGCGAGAAGGTTTCGGTTTTGCCATCGATACCATCGGCCGACTGCGTGCCGGTGAATGGAAAGCGGATGTGTATCAGGGTGAGCGGATGACTTACACGGCCGACCGCATCTACGGCATCGATATCTCTCGCTATCAGCATGATATCGGCAAAAAGAAATACGCCATCAATTGGGAGAAGGTGAGAATCTCCCATTTAGGGACGATCAGCAACAAGAAGATCCGCGGTGATGTGGACTATCCCATATCTTTCTGCTACATCAAATCGACTGAGGGTAAAACCATTAAGAATAATTACTACAATGCTGATTACAAGAAAGCGAAGAAAGTGGGCATCCGCTGTGGTGCTTATCATTTCTTTTCCACCAAGAGCAATGCCAGTGAACAAGCCCGTTGGTTCTTACAGAACACCCACTTTCAGAAGGGTGACTTACCACCTGTCCTTGATGTTGAGCCCAGCGGCAGTCAGATACGTGCCATGGGTGGCAGTGAGGCTATGTGGAATGCTATCCGCACATGGTTGGCCATCGTTGAGAAAACCGTCGGTGTAAAACCTCTGTTGTATGTCAGTCAGAACTTTGTCAACCGATATATGGAGGATGCTCCGGATATCAAGCGTGATTATCGTGTGTGGATAGCCAGATACGGTGAGTATAAGCCTGATATCAAACTGGCAATATGGCAGTTGTGCCCCGACGGAAGAGTGTCGGGCATCCACGGACATGTTGACATCAATGTCTTCAATGGTTACAACGACCAGTATGAGGATTTCCTGCAAGAGAATTGTATCCGATGATGTTCTCTGTTGCTAAAGATTTGCTCATTAACTTCGTCATTATTCTTATGTGCTCTGTCATTAGATGCGCAGAGTATTGATTAATAAAAGCCGACTAATCAGTACTTAATTAGTCGAGTATTAGTACCTTTTACCAGACTAATCAGTACTCAATTAGTCGAGTATTAGTACCTAAAAGTCGGAGAAAAAGGTATTGTTTATGTCAACTGATATATCATTACCTTATTTTATACATCATTAAGGATAGAAGTTTGTGTATGCTAAAGTATTACTACATATATAAAAAGGTGGAAGCCACAACCTCCACCTTTTTTTATATATGTCTTCTCTGATATGTTGATCATTCCGGAGCCTGATCAATCAGATCCATGAACTGGTCGAGTTTCGGAGTAATAATGATCTGTGTACGACGGTTACGCTGCTTACCCACTTCTGTACTGTTGGTTGCCAATGGGTTATACTCACCACGGCCACCGGCAGTAAGACGCTTAGGATCAACACCATAGTTGTTCTGCAGATATTGTACGACACTGGATGCACGGAGGCAGGAGAGGTCCCAATTGTTACGGATATTCTCGCGAGAGATAGGCACATTGTCGGTATTACCCTCTACCAAAACGTCATAATCCTTATAGTCCATGATAATCTTAGCAATCTTACTCAGTGTCTCTGCTGCACGGTCGTTGATCTCATAGGATCCACTCTTATACAGCATGTTGTCAGCCAAAGAGATATATACAACACCCTTGAGCACCTGCACATCCACCTCTTTCAGTTCCTCTTTCGACAGCGAACGGGTGAGGTTATTCGTCAGCAGCAAGTTCAGAGAGTCGCTCTTGCTCTTCAACTCTGTCAAGTGACGGATATACTGGTTACTCTCGTTGATCTGATCAACCAACTTCTCGATAGAGATATTATTCTGATTGGCATTATTAAGACTCTTATCAAGTGAGCTCTGCAGACGACCGTAGTCTTTCTTTGCCTGCCTCAACTGATCTTCAAGAGAGGCAACACGCGCATTGGCAGCAGCCAACTGCTCCTTAGTCACCTGATAATTGGTGTTCAGCTCTTTATTCTCATTCTGCAGACTCTGATTGTCCAAACGACAGTTCTCTAAGTCTTTCTTGCTGGCACAACTGCTGAATATCAGTACACCAGCCATCATAGTCATCAATAAAATATTCTTTTTCATCATAATAAAAATGTTTTAATGTTCTACCTTTTTTATTGCCATCGTCAGAGGAAAACTCCACGTTGACGCTGCAAATATATTGCTTTTGACGAGTAAAAACCTACAAAGTTGCCCGCGTTTATGGAATTTTAACCCCTACGAAGACAAAAATAGTTTTTTTTACATGATTATTTGTTGTTGCAACCATTTTGAATTATCTTTGCATACATGAACAAATACCATCCATTCATCATGAAATCATACCTATCAACCATCACATTATTGACTGTTTGCTGGATCATCCTCTCATGTGGTCATACCCAGAAAGTAAAGATAGAAGCGGGAGTAAGTCACGAACTGGCAATCCAGCGAAAGGCGATCCTTTCTGATATTCACTACATACTATCCTTTGATATCCCTACCTCAACAAAAGAGAATGTCACGGGAAATGAAGAACTCTCCTTCAACTTAAAGAAGAGAGAAGACTTGCAAATCGATTTCCAGGGGCTCATCAGAAGTAATATCCTGGTCAATGGAAAAGAGATAAAGACCGTACATCAGGATGAACACCTGCTCATCCCCGGTGAAGAACTGAAGGAAGGGCACAATACAGTCTCCATTCCTTTTGTCAGTCTTGACGCTTCCCTGAACAGAAATGAAGACTATCTATATACCCTCTTTGTGCCGGATCATGCCCGCAGTGTTTTTCCCTGCTTCGACCAGCCGGATCTGAAAGCCACGTACGACCTGACACTCATACTGCCCAAGGAATGGACAGCCATCAGTAACGGGACGCTGGAGAAGGAAGAAGAACTGACTATTAACAGTGATTCCACAGCGCTTACGCATAAGAAAATGATCTTCCGAACCTCTGATCTTCTGCCTACGTATCTTTTTTCTTTCACAGCGGGTGGATTTAAAGAAAAGACTGAGCAGAAAGATGGCAGGGACATCACTATTCTTTACCGTGAAACCGACCCTGACAAAGTGGCTCAGTTGCCTATTGTCTTTAACCAGATAGCCTTGTCACTAAAGTGGTTGGAAGATTATACAGGCATCCCCTACCCCTTCCAAAAATACGGTTGTGTCATTCTTCCCGGTTATCAGTTTGGTGGTATGGAGCATCCCGGATGCATCCAGTTCCGTGATGCGACCATCTTCTTAGGCAAGAATGCTACTCCCGATGAAGAATTTAACCGTCTGCAACTGATAGCCCACGAGACCTCCCACATGTGGTTTGGTGACCTCGTAACGATGAAATGGTTTGATGATGTGTGGACCAAAGAGGTATTTGCCAATTTCATGGCCGACAAGGTAGCCAAAGAACAGTTCCCACATGTCAACTACGACCTTAACTTTATCAAGACACATTATATCCCTGCACTCGCCACCGACAGGACAGAAGGTACTCATCCTATCCAACAGGAATTGGCAAACCTCAATCAGGCAGGGTTGCTCTACGGAAATATCATCTATCACAAAGCACCTGTGATGATGCGCAAACTTGAAGAGAAGATGGGCAGTGAATACCTGAAGGAAGGACTGCGTATCTATCTGAAGAAATATGCCAACGACAACTCCACATGGGATAATCTTATAGAGATTCTCGACAGTGTACGTGCCGACGCTGACATCATCACATTCGACCGGGAGTGGGTGAAAGGAAAGGGCGTCAAGAGTATCGAATGGTCATTAGATGACGGTCTGCCCAATGCCGATGGCAGTGACTATGCCCGTTATTTGCTGAAAGACAGTGATGAGGTAGCTCGGTATATCAAGCTTTTTGAATCACAGTCACCCGACCCTCAGAAACGATTAGCCTTTGCCATGAACCTCTATGAGAATTTCCTTGCACATCGAGCCTCTTGTGAGCAAGTATATGATGCCTTATGGAAACTCAAAGATGAGAAAAATGAGCAGGTACTCTCCGTCAGCAGTAGTTTCCTACTCAACGTGCTCGGTTATTTCCCTGAAAAAGAACGCATTATAAAAGAGAAAGAACTCCTGCAAGCCACACACGACCATCCCATTGCCTCTTACAGGTTGGCACTATGGCGTTGGCTCACCACATCTGCCCTTAGCGAAGAAGTAAACCATAAGATTAAGGAGATGTGGGCTGGTGAACAACTGCCATTCCTCAATGAGCGCAACCACATGAACATGGCCTATCATCTTGCCATGAGTTTCCCTGAACAGTGGGAAGAGATCATCAATAAGCAACGTGAGCGACTCACCAGTGATGACCGTCGGAAAGAATTTGACTTTGTCAGCAGGGCCTGCAACCCTGATCAAGATGTGCAACAGGCACTTTTCAATTCATTACTGCTGGCAGAGAACAGAACCATAGAGCCGTATGCCGCTGGCATGCTTTCCCTGTTGAACAACTACCGCAGGGAACCTTTCAATAACCGTTTCATCCGTCCGGGATTAGATATTCTGGAAGAGGTACAACGTACAGGCGATATCTTTTTCCCTCTCGACTGGTGTAATGCGTTGTTATACGGCCACAAGAGTAAAGAGGCAAAGGCAGAGGTGGAGCGTTTCTTAAAAGAGAATCCAAATTATCCCACCTCCTTGAAAAACAAACTCTTACAGGCCGCCTTCACCCTGTTGAACAGAGAATGACATCATTTCACGTGAACCAGCTATCATATAGAAACAGAATGAGAAGCGTACACCTTTTTCTATGTATCTCACTGATGCTTCTTCTGTCGGGAACGACAAAAGCAACAAAAAAGGAGAAAGCCCATATTATTATGGCAACCTATAACCTCCGTTATCAAAACAAGACAGATTCATTAGAGGGAAACGGATGGAGACAGCGTTGTCCATGGATAGCACAACTCATCCTCAGCAACGACTTTCAGATCTTTGGCACACAGGAAGGACTCAAACAACAGTTGGAAGACTTGAAAGCAATGCTTCCCGGTTATGATTATATCGGCATATGTCGTAGTGATGGGAAGACAAAGGGAGAACACTCTGCCATCTTCTTCAAGTCCGACTTATTCAAGCTCATAGACCATGGTGATTTCTGGTTGTCAGAGACACCCGACAGACCAGGAAAAGGATGGGATGCCGCCTATGAACGAATCTGCACCTGGGGACATTTCAAACACTTGCCCTCTCAAAAAGAATTCCTCTTCTTTTCACTCCATATGGATCATGTCGGTAAGAAAGCCCGATTAGAGTCTGTTCAGTTATTATTACGAAAAATGAAAGAACAGGGTGGTAAGCTACCCACCATCCTTGTTGGCGATTTCAATGTAGATCAGTATAGCAATGAATATAAGATGATGACAGAAGGCGGTATTTTCTATGATGCATACGAGAAATCAGCGTTTCGTTATGCACCTAATGGAACTGTCAATCTGTTCAAATCTAATGGATATACAGATAGTCGTATCGATCACATCTTTTTACCAGCGAGTATCAGCGTGAAGAAATATGCTATTCTCACTGATTCTTATCGTACACGTCCAGAGGGATATAACGATCCTCCGATAGATCCCTATAAAACAATCATACGGCCTTACATCATTCGTTTTCCCAGCGATCATTATCCTGTGCGTATAGAAGTAGAGTTTTAGTTGTTGACATAAAAAATAAGTTAACTTATTTTGTTCTGCACTCGTTTTTTCGTATCTTTGCAACCATTATATAATAAAAGCATAAAATGATGATTCTATTCTTCCAAACACCGCAGAAAAGTGTGATAGCCACACAGACAGAACAAATACTTAATGACAATGAGATTAATCAACTGAAATGGCTCTATGGAGGAGCCACGCTCTATGTTGGTGACACCATGGAAGGTTTCTTTGTCGGTCCACGCCGAGAGATGATAACCCCATGGAGTACCAATGCAGTGGAAATCACGCAAAACATGGGTCTGAAAGGAATCCTCCGTATCGAGGAATATTTCCCTGTGGCAGACGAGAATGCCGATCACGATCCGATGCTTCAGAGGATGTATAAAGGACTTAATCAGGATATCTTCACGGTAAATATCCAGCCAGAACCTATCAAACATGTGGATAACCTGGAGGAATATAATGAGCAAGAAGGACTGGCGCTGAGTCCGGAAGAAATAGAATATCTGCATAAAGTAGAAAAAGAGTTAGGCCGTCCCTTGACAGACTCCGAGATTTTCGGTTTTGCTCAGATCAATTCCGAGCACTGCCGTCATAAGATTTTCGGCGGTACTTTCATCATTGATGGAGAGGAAAAGGAAAGCAGTCTGTTTTCTATGATCAAGAAAACGACCAAGGAACACCCACATAAGATACTCTCAGCTTACAAAGATAATGTAGCTTTCTCACAAGGTCCTGTCGTAGAGCAGTTCGCTCCGGCAGATCAGAGTACCAGTGATTATTTCCGCGTGAAAGAGATTGAGAGTGTTATCTCACTGAAGGCAGAGACCCACAATTTCCCTACCACGGTAGAGCCTTTCAACGGCGCCTCTACAGGAACAGGTGGTGAGATACGCGACCGTATGGGTGGTGGTGTAGGCTCATGGCCTATTGCCGGTACAGCCGTCTATATGACCTCGTATGCACGCAAGACTGACGACCTGCCTTCCTGGGAACAACTGCTGCCGGTAAGGGAATGGCTTTATCAGAGTCCGGAACAGATATTGATCAAAGCATCCAATGGTGCTTCCGACTTCGGTAATAAGTTCGGTCAACCGCTAATCACAGGT
>JAEEZP010000148.1 GCA_016291915.1 Prevotella sp.
ATACCTTATTATATTATAAACGCCGTCTGCAAAGATATAAAAAATCTGTCATTCTTGCAAAGATAATAAGTAGTTGTATATATGTATCGATAGCTATGATAAAAGTAAATACACATCTTCATTATTTGTCTTTTTTTTGTTTATTTCTAAAATATTATTTAAATTTGCAGTTGAATAGCGATTTACTTTAACCATTATATCATACAAAAAAAGGAAACGTATAATTATTATTTGAAAACTTTTTTATTGGGAGAGTAATATTTGAACTTTAAAAAACAATTTATGAAGAAAATCTTTTTGACTCTCATCTGTGCATTGATGTGTACAGTGGCAGCACTCGCACAAGGAAATCAAGTGCGAGGTACTGTATTGGATGAGAACGGAGAGCCTGTAATAGGAGCCTCCGTCATGATCAAGGGAACAAAGATCGGTACTATTACCAACATGGACGGTCAGTTTACCTTGAATGATGCAGTGGGAAAGACCCTCGTGGTAACATTCATCGGTTATGAGAACCAGGAGGTGAAAGCCCAGAAAACCATGGAAATCCATATGCAGTCCAGTTCAACAACCATCGACGAGGTGGTCGTTACGGGTATGCTTAAAGTAGACAAACGACTCTTCACAGGATCCACCACCAAAGTAAATGCCTCTGAAGCCAAGATCGATGGTATAGCCGATATATCCCGATCTCTTGAAGGACGTGCTGCAGGTGTCTCTGTACAGAACGTTTCCGGTACTTTCGGAACAGCTCCGAAAATCCGTGTGCGCGGTGCCACCTCTATCTACGGTAGCAGTAAACCGCTGTGGGTCGTTGACGGTGTCATTATGGAAGATGTTGTGGAAGTGGATGCTGATGAGTTGTCATCAGGAGATGCCGCTACATTGATCTCTTCCGCTATCGCCGGTTTGAACTCAGATGACATCGAGAGTTTCCAGATTCTGAAAGACGGTTCTGCAACATCTATTTACGGTGCCCGGGCCATGGCCGGTGTGATTGTCGTGACGACCAAGAAAGGTAAAGCCGGACAAGCTAAAATCTCTTATACCGGAGAATACACCATGCGACTGGTTCCCAGCTATTCCACTTTCAACATCATGAACTCCCAGGACCAGATGGCTATTTACCAGGAACTTGCCCAGAAGGGTTATTTGAACTATGCCGAGACATCAAATCACAGTGATTACGGTATATACGGAAAGATGTATGAGCTGTTGAACACCTATGATCCTGTGACGCAACAATTCCTTCTTCCTAACACAGATGCCGCGAAGGCAGCCTATCTGCGTGATGCCGAGTATCGTAACACCAATTGGTTTGATGAGCTTTTCGACAACAGCATCCAGCACAACCACTCTGTAAGTATTTCTGCCGGTACCGACCGTGCACAGTTTTATGGATCATTGAGTGCCATGTTTGATCCGGGATGGTATATACGGTCAAAAGTGCAGCGTTACACGGCCAATATGAACACTACCTTCAAAATAAACAAACGGTTGACATTGAACATGATCACCAGCGGTTCATTCCGTAAACAGACAGCACCAGGAACACTCAGCAGTGATGTGGATGCCGTAAATGGTGAAGTAAAACGTGATTTCGATATTAACCCCTATAGCTATTCGCTGAATACTTCACGTGCCATGGATCTCAACACTTACTATACACGTAATTATGCTCCTTTTAATATTATCCATGAATTGGAGCACAACTACATGGATTTAGGAGTTACTGATTTCAGAGGACAGATAAAGCTTGATTATAAGCCTATCCGTGAGTTGGAGTTAAGCGTGTTGGGCGCTGTCAAATATTCTACAAACTCACAGGAGCATTATATCCATGACAACAGTAACCAAGCTGAAGCATACAGAGCCATGGGGACAACAGTGATCCGTGACAACAACCCGTTTATCTACAAAGACCCGGATCCTGATAAAGCATATGAACTGCCTATCACCGTATTGCCCGACGGAGGTATCTATGAGCGTAATGACCGAAACATGTTCGGATGGGACTTCCGTGCTTCTGCACAATACAACAATGTCTTTGCTGAGGATCACATCGTAAACCTATATACCGGTTTGGAGACAAACAGCGGTGACCGTCATTCTACCTGGTTCAGAGGTTGGGGTATGCAATATGAACTGGGTGAGATAGCCAACTATGCTTATCAGGTATTTAAGAAAGGTGCCGAACAGAATACCGAATATTATACATTAACGAACAGGCACACACGAAGTGCTGCCTTCTTTGCCAATGCTACTTATTCCTGGAAAGGAAGATACACCATCAACGGAACCTATCGCTATGAGGGTACCAATGGTGTAGGACATACCCGTCAGTCACGATGGTTACCCACATGGAACATCGCAGGCACCTGGAATGCGCATGAAGAACCCTGGTTTGAAAGATTGTTCAAGCAACGAATCAGTCATCTGACCTTCAAGGCTAGTTACTCACTGACAGCTGACCGTCCGTCGGTAACCAACGCACTGGCTATTTTGCGAAGCCGTAACCCATGGCGTCCGTTTGCCGGTGTAAAGGAATCAAGTATTTACCAGAGTTCTGCCGGAAACTCAGATCTTACCTATGAGAAGAAGCACGAGCTGAACTTAGGTTTCGAAGCCGGTTTCCTGCAGAATCGCATTAACTTTACGTTCGATTGGTATACACGTCGTAACTACGATCTTATCGGTCCGACCAGTACAGAGGGTGTCAGCGGTTCTGTCACACGTTATGGTAATATCGCATCGATGAAATCTAACGGTATAGAGTTGAGTCTTTCAACAACAAATATCAAGACCAAGGATTTCAGTTGGACCACCAACTTCATCTATTCTCATACACATAATGAGATTACAGACTTACAGAACGTCTCTCGTATCATCGATCTCGTACGTGGAAACGGTTTTGCCAAACAGGGATACCCGGTACGTGCATTGTTCTCCATTCCTTTCAGGGGACTGAACAACGAGGGTCTTCCCACCTTCCTCGATCAAGACGGTAATGTATCGGTAACAGGTATCTATTTCCAGACATCAGATCCTGAAAAACTCAATTTCCTGAAATACGAAGGACCAACCGATCCTACAGAAACCGGGTCGTTAGGGAATATCTTCAAGTGGAAAGGATTGACGATGAATATTTTCATAACCTATTCATTCGGAAATGTCGTACGTCTTGATCCTGTCTTCCGAAGAAGATACAACGACCTGATGGCAACACCTAAAGAGTTCCGTAATCGTTGGATGACAGCTGATGATACGGGTAAGACCATTATCCCGGTTATTG
>JAEEZP010000149.1 GCA_016291915.1 Prevotella sp.
CAGGAACATGATATAGTAAAGTCCAACCTGCCCGAAGAGCTCAAAACTGTCGTCACGCTCCAGGATATTCAGTCCGTATTTTCCCACGATGATTCCCGCAAGCACCATACCGATGATATGGGGAATGCGTAACTTTGTCATAATCATCGGCGCCAGCAGAATGATACAGAGCACGATGAAGAAGACCCAAGTAGGGTCGGTGATGGGAAAATAAGAGCTAAACATATCTTCTGCAAAATTACAACTTTTTTTTAATATTCTGATTAGAAAGAAAAAAATAATTGAAGGAGGGGGACTATAGGGACAATAGTAACTATAGGAAAAAAGTAACTATAGATATAATAGGGGGATGGGGGTAGTGATAAAAAATTAAAAAATATACTTGAAATAGGATGAAATGTTGTAAATTTGCACGAAATAATGAGATAACAAAATTTTAAATAGGTATGAAAGTGGCTATTGTTGGCGCCAGTGGCGCTGTAGGACAGGAGTTCCTGCGTATTCTCGATCAGAGAAATTTCCCGATGGACGAGTTGGTATTATTCGGCAGTGAGCGTTCTGCCGGCACCTCATATATGTTCCGTGGTAAGGAGCATGTCGTTAAGCTGTTGCAGGATAACGATGATTTCAAAGATATAGATATCGCCTTTACCTCTGCCGGTGCAGGTACGAGCAAGAAGTTTGCGGATACCATCACCCGTTATGGTACGGTGATGATCGACAACAGTTCTGCTTTCCGTATGGAAGCCGACGTGCCATTGGTGGTTCCCGAGTGCAATGCCGAGGATGCGCTGAACCGTCCCCGTGGTATTATCGCCAACCCCAACTGCACCACTATCATGATGGTGGTTTGTCTGCAACCCCTTGAAAAGCTTTCACATATCAAGCGTATCCGTGTGGCCAGCTACCAGAGTGCCAGTGGCGCCGGAGCCGCAGCAATGGCAGAGTTGCAGCAGCAGTATAAGGAGATTATTGAGAATCAGCCCATCACCGTGAAGAAGTTCCCGCATCAGTTGGCTTATAATGTGATTCCTCAGATTGATGTCTTCCAGCCGAATGACTATACGAAGGAAGAGATGAAGATGTTCTATGAGACACAGAAGATCATGCATACCGATGCGAAATGTTCTGCTACCTGCGTCCGTGTATCATCATTGCGTAGTCACAGTGAGAGTGTTTGGATAGAGACAGAGGAGCCTATCTCTGTTGAGGATGCCCGTAAGGCATTGGCAGCAGCACCGGGTGTTACGCTCCGTGATGATCCTGCCAACCTTGTTTACCCGATGCCTTTAGAGACTGCCGGATTGGATGATGTATATGTGGGTCGTATCCGTAAGGATATCGCTGATGACAATGGTTTAACTTTCTGGCTCAGTGGTGATCAGATCCGTAAGGGTGCCGCCCTCAATGCCGTACAGATTGCAGAGTATCTGATAAAGGCTGAGCATAGAGTTTAGGATTACCCATCCCCCATCCCCTTACCCCTCCTCTTTGACAAGAGGAGGGGTATTTATTTGTGAGAGGAAAGATAATTTTAGTATCGAGAGGTTATTGCTTTCTATGGCAAAAGTGATTATCTCTAAAGTAAAACGACTTGTTTTACCTTAGAGATAGTGATTAAATCGAGGAGTAAAGGTCACCTTTTCCATAGTAAAACAAGTTGTTTTGGTATGGAAATAGTAACCAATGCTCATACAAGAAATATAGGGATCATAGTAACTATAGTACCTATAGTTACTATAGATGACTACCATGAATATTGCTACTATAGATAGGTAATAAAAAAAGCATCGCGGATGCGATGCTTTTTAATGATCAGTATGTTAATCTGGGATTACTCTGGATTAGCGATACAGATAGAAACGCGGTTCAGGTCATTCTCTGCGAATGGCTGTACGGTGTCACCATAAGAATCGTATGTGATGCGATCCTCAGCGATGCCATATTTCTCCTTCAGGCAGTTAACGACAACGTCAGCACGCTGAGCAGCGAGGCGAGCGTTGATTCTTGCGTTACCTGTACCCTTGTCAGCATAACCAGAAACGACAACCTTTGCATTTGGATACTTCTTCATGTAGTTAGCAATGTCCTCAACTTTAACCATCTCAGCCTCAACGATAACGGTTGAGTTGATGGTGAAGAAGATGTCACGACGGATCGGTTCGATCTTCTCAGGAACAACTGGTTTTGGAGCATCCTTCCAGATAGTGTCATAAACAACAACATCGCGATATACATCGGTAGTGATGGTGTTGTAAGCCTTACCGAGGTTGATCTTCAAACCAACGAGAGCGTTGAAATACCAGTCAGCGTTACCAGCCTTCTTGCTGTTGTAGTGGTCAGAGAGGATGTTTGCGTTACCCTCAACAACCAGACTTACAGCGTCAGAAAGACGGAAGTTCAGGTCGATACCAGCGCGTCCGAATGGGTTCACCTTTGTGCCGTCCCAGAGGTACTCCAGGAGATAAGCCTCACGGTTCTGGATTGTGCTTGCGATGTCATTTACCTCCTCGTTAGCCCAAGCGATGTTTGCGCCACCACCGAGGAAAGCTACTACGTTGAATACACGGTCCTTGTTCCAACCACAGAAGAGGTTAGAGAGGTTGAACATGAAGTCCAGACCCGGAGCCACATACTTATACTTGTAGTCAGCAGTGTAAGGAGCACCACCGTTTGCAGGAACGTATCCGTTCCATCCACCCTTGCTCTGCCAAGCGTTAGCCTGAAGACGCATGCCGAATACCGGAGTAAACTGGTAACCCAGACCGAGCTGTACGTTCGGAGAAATCAGCTTGTCGAACTTAGCCTCACCGAGGGTGTACTGAGCACCGCCCATCAGGTTCAGGAACCAATGCTTCTTGAATTCGTAAGAGATGTCCTGATGATCAAACTCTTTTACGGTACGCTGATCAACGCGATCAACCACCTTGTCCTGAGCCATTGCATTTGCACTGAAGGCAAACAAGGCTACAAAAAGTAATGTTTTTAATGATCTCATAAATCTAAAATTTTAGAATGTTTATAATATAAATATATGTTCAAAATTAAGGTTTTACAGGTCTTATCGCACATCCGAGGAATCGCTGATGGCTTCCAACATTATGATCATTGGTTGAGTACACGAAATAAAGATCTCTACCATATGCATAATAAGTATCCTTATACTCATTAACCGCAGATGTCCAATATTTCGCCTGTGTGAACTCACCTGATAAATTAGTACCATTATAGAAACCTACAGCCGGCAGGAAGATAGATTTGCCGCTTGGTCCGGTTATCTTATATCCGCCGTCGGTCCAATCCCAAGTACATTTATTAATCAACTCAAAGACCTCCTTCTCAGAGGGCATACGCCAGGTACCTCCCCATTTTACATGCGCTACATCATACTCGGTACCCTTAATGTCAGTACCGATATCAACATAGCTTTCTTTCTTATTCTTATCTGTGGTTCCTTCTATATGAAAACTATAATTTTCAAAAGAATAATCGTTTTTCGGCTCTGTCTCACCCCAGGCATAATAGTTGCCATAATCAGAAGAGTACTCCGCACCGACATTGATATCAGCCCACTTCACACTCAGTCCGAGATCCACGGCAGTACCAACCTTAATGTTTGTATTACCACCAGGTGTATCGCCGCCAGGAGTGTCACCACCGGGAGTGTCACCACCGGGAGTATCACCGCCGGGAGTATCACCGCCTGTGCCGCTACCCGATCCACTTGAACCACTTGTAGCTTCTGCATAAATGGCACGGATAGGAATCATAACGTTCTTGTCGGAAGTATGCTTCTGTAAAGTAGCACCCTTGAGTGTCACATAATAAGCTTTCACACTTCCCTCCTGACATTCTGAAGTCCAATAGTCGGCATCGGAGTCCCAGTACATCTTCGACCCCTTAATGGTTTCATAACCTGCACGCGGGAAGAAGATAGTGTTGTTCTCCATACCACTTCCGGGTTTACCATTCACAATATAGCCGCTGATTCCCGTTCCCTCATAATTCCTTGTAAATGTCCAGGTACATTTATTGACCAACTCATCATATTCTGCCTGTGACGGCATACGCCACTTGTCACCCCACTTCACATAAGCGAGATCATAGTTGGTTCCAGCGATATTCGTAGAAGTATTGCCCTTCGCATAGTCAGAGTTATAACTACTCTTCAGCGAACCGGTATTATCACCCCAGCCATAATAGCCACCAACCTCTTTGTCATTGGAGGCTCCCATGTTCCATTTTGCCCACTTCACACTCAAACCGAGATCCACATATTCGGGAACGGGGAAGTGTGTCAACAGTGTAACAGAGAGTGTATCGCTATACACATAAGCACCATTCACCTGAGCGAAAGCGCAATAGTAATAAGTACCGCCCTCTTCCAAATAACTGAAGGTATAACTGAAACTGTCAGAGGTAGGTTTACCATCCGTACGTTTCGTCGATGTGGCCTCCATATCCAAGGCCTCTATTGACTTGGCGATGAAGATACCGTAACTGGTCACTACATCCTGATAATCGCCACCTAAGGTAGCACCTAACTTCACATTCGTATAGTTGATGCTCGTAGGTTCATTCAAGGTTACTGTCACAGGAACGACATATTTTCCATAGACCGGACGGATGGCCAAGCCAAGATAACGCTCCAGAGCGATCACCATCTTCTCCGACTCGGAAAGATTCAAACCCATGGCATTACGGACATTACCCATATTCAACATACCAGACCAATAAAAACCTTGGGTATCATCGCTGGTTGTCTCTCCACTTCGTTTACCCGTCACCGGCAGGAAGATATTACCTGTTCCTTCTGCTTTTCCGCTGACACGGTAACCGCCAACGCCGTCTACTGTCTCCCATTCCCAGTTACAGTCGTCTATCAACTCCTGAATCTCCTGAGTTGTCGGCAGACGCCACTGGTCTTTCCACAATTGTGTTGCTATATCATATTTACCGGCAACGATATGTCCTGTGGGTTCCTCTACTGGGAAATATTTTAATTCTGTAGAATGGTTTTTGCCGGTGATGTCACCCCAACCCACTAAAAAGCCCAATCCGCTCTCCGTCTCTGCTCCGAGATTAAAATTAGCCCACTTTACGCTCAGTCCGAGATCCACATACTCAGCTGTAGCCGGTGTAGTCAAAGGAACATCTTCCTCAAAATTAATGCTATCAATCTGCCAGACATAATACTCAAGTTTCGTTCCGTCGTTTAGATGAATATACACCTTTTGCTGTGCATAACCTGTAGTGATACACAGCAAAAGGAGCAAGGTTGAAATTAACAGTTTTTTCATTTCTTACGAATCTTAAAAGAATATTTGTCTATGCGTATAATATATACTCCCTTTACGAGTGGCGACAAAGAGATCGTTAAAGCGTCACCCGCCAGGTTAGAGGGAACCTGATATTGTTTACCATCGATACCGAAGAGCCGCCATTGCGCTTGCTTGTCCACGCCACTAATGATGACATTCTCTCCATCAAGATAAGTAATAGTCATTAATTGACCAGTCTGAGAAGTCTGTTCAATACCGGAAGTAGCTTTGTCAACAAAGTCAATCTTCGCGATATCACTATAAGAGTAGTTGTCAGGAAGAGTCATCGAGAAATTTGAAGTCTTCACCAATACAGAAGTACCATCGAAGGTAACCACCGGTTTTTCGTCTAACGAATATCCGAATTCTTTGCCATCCTTGAAGACGATACGCAATACATCCCCGTCATGACTGGCGAGGACTGTCTCTCCACCCATGAGGGTGAAGAGCAAGGTGAAGATCATCACGCGTATCTTTCCTACTTTATTCATCTTTTTTCATTGTTCCCACAATCTTAATATAGGTGGGAGTATCATTATTACGGGTATAAATACCCACTTTCTCTTCAAAGTCGCCGTATCTTTTGTTCGCCGTCTTCATCTCAACGGTCAGCGTCGCCTTATCTCCCTTACGAAGCAAAACACGGCTCGATTTGGCATACACACAAGTACAACTCGTACGGATATCAGATATATACAAGTCTTTCTTACTTTTGTTTTTCAACTCTAAGGTAAAACTCTGACCCTGAGGATCACGGGTAATCTCACCTAACTTCACTACTTTCTTGCTTACCCATAGCTTATCGGGTTTGTCAGCACAGGCACTCAATGAAAGTACCAAAAGTAGAAGAAATGATATCCGACGGAGATTATCTTTCATACTTAGCGTACTTTATATACATCCTCAACTCCTTCTGCATCTGAGTCAAGCAGTGTCAGATACCATTTGCCATCGACCACTACGGGATTTAATGACAATTTCATCACTCCCTGCTCCTTCTCGATGTCACCGCCCTTAGCGATCTGTATTAAATAGCAGACCTGGTTGTTGCGGTCGCTGTTCAGAATAAAGCTTTTCGTCTTGGCTGCATAGATCGGCAACTTCTTGTACAGAGAAAGGAATTTAGCACGAGCCTCTTCATTCAAAGGTGCGACACTATCGCTTTGGAACTTATAGAGCATGTCAGCAGCAGCCTCAAACTCCTTGTTGGTGATGTGAGCGAGATACTCATTCACCAGATTGTTAATGTCAATCGTATCCTGCTTGCTGTAATACATAGATGCAGGACGGATATATTCATTATAATCATATTCTTTCTTCTTATTCTTTCCACAAGAGACAAGAAGTGTCAGAACTAATACAAAGATTGTAAAATATTTAAATTTCATCTTTAATTTAGAAATAAGGGGAGGAGTATATACCCCTCCCCTCTCATTTAGATTAGAAAACTATTTAGTTCTTCTTTGCATTTGCATGTGTACGGATAACCTTCACCTTAGCGATAGCTGGAACCTTACCCCAGATGTACTCTACCATTACAGGAATCTTCAGTGTGAACTCAGTCACGTTGTTACTCAAGTTCTTGTAAACGAGCTTACCATCCTGATAGATGAAGTCGAGCTGGTTAGTAACAGACTGGAGAGATACGAATGTCTCGGCATCCTGACCAAGGTTAGCAAGAACCTCTGCATTATTACTGATAGGATCGCCATTAGCAACACCGTCGATAGTGATACCAGTGATTCCGTAGTAGTCATAATAAGCACCATCATTACCACGAGAATTCTCCTTACCATTCCAAGCGTCACGCCAGTCATCGAACTCAACGAGATCCTTCAGCTCGATAGTCTGCAGACCCTGAACGCTTGCATCCTCAATTTCCTTATCACCACTGTAAACATTCAGCGGACGGAGGAAGCGTACATCGAATGTCTCAGATGGATTCATAGCCTTCTGGCACTCATTCATGAGAGAAACACCGATAATAGCAGTGATGGTCTGGTCGTTGAGCTGGTTGTGAGCAACATAGTTCAACAGATCCTTTGCATAGTTGGTCTTCTGATACTCAATCATAGCAGACTTAGCATCATCACCGGTAATCTTAGCAACATCCTGCTTTAGCTTAGCTCTGTCAGCCTTATCGTAAGCCTGGAGAGTCAAACCATTATTAGCGAGAGCCATCACATAAGTCTTACCAGAAACACCCTTATACTCTTTACCAACATTCTTCTGAGCGAAAGCAAAAGAAAGTTCGAGGTTTTCAGCAGCATACTCCTTATCGGCAGTCAGATCATTCTCAACAACGATCAAAGCTGGGTTAGAAAGGTCAGCAAGGTTACCCTTGAATACATCACTGAATGTAGCGTCAAGCTTATCAGCGGTACCACCTTCATTGTCCTCAGGAGTCAATGTGTTAGCACGGATCTCATCGAATCCCTCATCACCAGTATTGTGTGTGTACCAGAACTGATCGATTCCAGTCTCACCATTGATTACCATCTTAGCTGTCGGAGTGTTAACAGTACCTGTACCAGTTGTGAACATTACGTATACATCCGGCCAGCGCTTCTTATTCTTAGACTCGTACTTGATAGCACGGCTATAAGGAGCATTCTTACCCTGCTCTACGAAATACTTGTAAGCATCAGCAGAGGTGAGGATCCACTCAAGAGTATGTGTTACAGTTCCGCTCTCAGTTGCATCAGTCTCATGATAAGCGTTGATAGTACCAATAATCTCTTTAGCCTCCTTGAAGGTCTTGGTCTTAGCATCAAGCTCATACTGCTGGAGGTTACCATCCTCACCCTCAACAGGCTCACCATAGTTCTCTTCCCACTCCTCGCGAGTAGCGTCTACCAAGTTATAGAGATCCCACTCAGTCTGGTTCCAAGTAGTCTTGTAGCTCCAACCCTCGGCCTCACACTCACCATTGTAAGCATAGCCACTGCCAGTGTAAGTGATATACTTGTCGGGCTCGTCTGGCTGTGGGCCTTCCTCTGGCTCAACAATCTTGATACGGATATAACCATACTCGAGAACATCACCACTCTCCTTCTCAATCAGAGATACACGTACCATTGGTGTACGACCAACCTCAGTAGCGCGGATCTGCTCAGCACCGTAAGCCTGCTGCTTACCATCCTTGTCTGCTGGCTGCGGACGGAAGATAGAACCATTCAAATTAGCGTGAGCTGACTCGTCGGTCAGGTTCTCACCAAGGATAAGAGATGTCAACTCAAACTTGAACTCGAGACCGTTAGCCTTCATGGTAGCGGCATCCATCAGTTTGTGTGCACCGTCAACAGTAGTATAGTGGAGCTCAACGAGAGTATTCAGATCCAATGTACCATTCCAGAAGCAAGTATCCTGAGGCTCATTGCTCTTAGCTGCATTTACAGTCGGGAACAAGTGACCTGGCTCAACAATCTCGCACATACCCTCATCGGTATTATTGCAAACACCTGTCCAAGGAATAGGATTAGCCTTTGTAATCTCCTGGTGTGCAATCTTCAAGCCAGAGATCTCCTCAGCGA
>JAEEZP010000150.1 GCA_016291915.1 Prevotella sp.
ATGAAGGATTTTAATTTCTATTCCCCAACGCAAGTAGTCTTCGGTAAGAATTCTGAAGAACAGGTAGGATCACTTATTAAGAAATACGGCGGCACGAAGGTGCTCGTACATTATGGCGGCGGCAGCGCCCGTAGGTCAGGATTGCTGGATAAGCTCTTCGGGCTGCTTCAGGAAGCCGGTATCTCATACATCGAACTGGGTGGCGTTGTGCCCAACCCGTTGTTGTCGAAGGTTCGCGAGGGTATCGACCTGTGTCGCAAGGAGCATCTCGATTTTATCTTAGCCGTGGGCGGCGGTAGTGTCATCGACTCCTCGAAAGCCATCGGTTATGGAGTGCCTTACGAGGGTGATGTATGGGATTTCTGGGATGGTAAGGCTGTGCCTGCCGCCTGTCTGCCCATCGGCACAGTCCTGACGATCCCCGCTGCAGGCAGTGAGATGAGCGACAGTTGTGTGATCACCAACGATGACGGCATGCTCAAACGCGGTTGTAACAGTGACCTGTGCCGCTGTAAGTTTGCCATCATGAATCCTGAGCGTACATTCACCCTACCGCCCTACCAGACGGCAGCAGGAGCCACCGATATCATGATGCACACCATGGAGCGTTACTTCTGCAAACATCAGGACATGAACCTCACCGATGCACTGGCCGAGGCTTTGTTGCGTACGGTGAAAGACAGTGCCCTCGTGGTGATGAAAGAACCCGAGAACTACCGTCACCGTGCACAGATCATGTGGGCAGGCAGTCTGTCACACAACAACCTCATGGAGTGTGGTATGGAGAAAGACTTCGCCTCGCATAAACTCGAGCATGAACTCAGCGGACTCTTCGGTGTTACCCACGGCGCAGGACTGGCAGCCATCTGGCCCAGTTGGGCTCGTTATGTGATGAAGAACCACGTTTCCCGCTTTGTACAGTTTGCCGTCAATGTGATGGGGGTCACCAACGATTTTACCGACCCCGAAGGCACTGCCGAGAAAGGCATCCAAGCCATGGAGGCTTTCTACAAGACCATCGGCATGCCCATCAACATGAGAGAATTGATCGGTCGTGAGCTCACCGACGGAGAGATCAAGATCATGGTGGATAAGTGCAGCCGTGGCGGAAAGATGGCCATCGGCACATTGGAGAAGCTCGACACGGAAGCCATGGAGTGTATTTATCGTATGGCACAATAACTGAAAAATCAAAACCTATGAAAAGAGTATTCTATAGTCTGATTACTGTCTTGTGCTCCCTGGCTATGCCTACCCATGCACAGCAGTTCACTGAGTGGCAAGACATGAAGGTGAATGAGATCAACCGTTTCATGACTCACGCTTCTTTCTTTGCTTTCGAAAACAAAGAGAAAGCACTGCGTGGCGACATGAAAGCGTCTGACAATTTTCTCTCCCTCCACGGCAACTGGTCGTTCAAGTGGGTAGAGAATGCCGACCAGCGTCCCACCGATTTCTATAAGACCGATTATAATGCCCAGGGATGGGGTACGATGAAGGTGCCCGCCATCTGGGAGTTGAACGGCTTTGGCGATCCCATCTATGTGAACATCGGTTTTGCGTGGAAAGGGCATTTTAAGAATAACCCTCCCTACGTGCCGGTGAAAGACAACCATGTGGGTAGCTACCGACGAATGGTGACGATCCCCGCCAACTGGGATGGCAAGCAGGTGATTGCCCATTTCGGCAGTGTCACCTCGAATATCTACCTGTGGGTGAACGGACAGTTCGTGGGGTATGCTGAAGACAGTAAGATGGCGGCAGAGTTTGATGTCACCCCCTATCTGCATAGCGGTGAGAACCTCTTCGCTTTCCAGGTGTTCCGCTGGTGTGACGGCAGCTACTGCGAAGATCAGGATTTCTGGCGTCTCAGCGGTGTCGCCCGCGACAGTTATCTCTTTGCCCGTAACAAAGAGGTACATGTTGACGATCTGAGGATCAAGCAGGGACTGACCAACAACTACCAGGACGGAACACTCGACATTGAAGTTCCTGTCACGGCAAACACCGTCATCAGATACCAGCTGGTGGATGCACAGGGTAAGGAAGTGGCCATGACCGGTATCGAGGAATCTGAAGACAATGCTGTGAAACGGTTTAAGGCTGTCTTACCCGGTTGTAAACGTTGGACAGCCGAGACACCATATCTGTATAAGTTGCTCGCTTCGGTATATGCCGTGAAGACCACAAAGAAAGGGCGTAAGACCATCACTGAGGTGGCCGCTGAGCCCACAGAAGTGATCTGTCAGAAGATCGGTTTCCGTAAGGTGGAGATCAAGAACTCCCAGTTGTTGGTCAACGGACAGCCGATACTCATCAAGGGTGTTGACCGTCATGAGATGGATCCCGACGGTGGCTATGTGGTTAGCCGTGAACGGATGATTCAGGATATCAAGATCATGAAGCAGTTTAATGTCAACGCCGTGCGTACCTGTCATTATGCCGACGATCCCGTCTGGTATGATCTGTGCGACGAATATGGCATTTATCTCTGCGCAGAAGCCAACCAGGAGAGTCACGGCTTCGGCTATCATGATGATGCGATCTCGAAGACGCCACTGTTCCTCGACCAGATCCTGCAGCGTAACCAGCATAATGTGAGGGTCAACTTCAACCATCCGAGTGTGATTATCTGGAGTATGGGCAACGAGACCGTCGATGGTCCGAACTTCACCCATGTCTATAAGTGGATCAAGAGCGTGGATGCCGACAGGCCCATCCATTGGGAGAGAGGCCAGGGCAATGAGAATACCGACCTGATGTGTCCGATGTATGCTTCTCATGAGTGGTGTGAGCGTTATTGTAACGACCCCGCCAAGACAAAGCCACTGATACAGTGCGAGTACAGTCATGCCATGGGTAACTCCTGCGGCGGTTTCAAGGAATACTGGCAGTTGATCAGGAAATACCCGAAATACCAAGGTGGATTCATCTGGGACTTCGTCGATCAGTCCTTACACGGTAAGGATGCCCAGGGACGAAAAATCTACGCCTATGCAGGTGATTATAACGACTATGATGACAAGGGAGATCAGAACTTCAACAACAACGGCCTGATCAGTCCTGACCGTATACCGAATCCACACATGTATGAGGTAGGTTACTTCCATCAGAATATCTGGGCGGAGGATGTTGACATGCAGCAAGGGAAGATCTCCGTGAGAAACGAGAATTTCTTCAAGGACTTGAAGAATGTGAAGATGATCTGGACCCTGCTGGCTGATGGTGAACAGGTGCAGACAGGTACGTACAACGACTTGAATATCGCGCCCCAGCAGCAAGAGACTTTCACCCTGCCCATACAGTTGGACAACGAGGATTATCTCAACAAGGAACTGCTGCTGAACATCGACTTCCGACTGAAGAAGGCTGAGCCGCTGATGGAGGCTAACCAACTTGTGGCCTACCGTCAGTTTGTGCTGAAGAAATACCAGCGTGACTATGATACTGAATACGATGCCACCGCCACCTTCAAGGTGAAGAAAGACAAGAAACGGGGTATCGTGAGCATCACCAACAAACATGTTGCGATCGACTTCAGTCTGCAGACCGGACTGATGACACGTTATGTGGTGGACGGCGTCTCAATGCTTGCCGAGGGAGGCACCATCAAGCCGAACTTCTGGCGGGCCGTCACCGACAATGACATGGGTTCGAAGATCAACACGAAATACAACGTGTGGAAGAACCCGGTCATGAACCTGGTCAATATCACGGCAGAGAAGACAAAGAACAAGTTCAAGGAGAATCAGGTTACCGTAGAGACAACCCTACAGTTGCCGGAGGTGAAGGCTGAGCTGATTATGAACTATATCATCAAGACGGGCGGCGACATCGTGATGCATCAGACATTAGTGCCCACTGAGGGAGCAGAAGTCCCCAACATGTTCCGCTTCGGACTGGATATCCAACTGCCTTACGACATGGATAAGAGTAAATTCTACGGACGCGGACCGATAGAAAACTACATCGACCGTAAGGAGTCACAGCGCATCGGCATCTATGAGCAGACAGCCGACGAGCAGTTCTACCCCTATATCCGTCCGCAGGAGACCGGCACGAAGAGTGATATGCGCTGGTGGAAACAGACCGACGCCAACGGCAACGGCTGGTGTATCACCAGTCATCATCCCCTCTACGCATCGGCCCTCCATTACGACATAGAGGCACTCGACGATGGTGACACGAAGCATCAGCGTCACTCAGAACAGGTAGCTAAGAGCAAGTTCACCCATCTGTTTATCGATGCCGAGCACGCCGGTGTGGGTGGTATCGACAGCTGGAGTGGCTATGCCGAAGCTCTCCCACAATACCGCGTGAACTACAATAAGAAACGCTTTGGTTTGCACATTCAACCCATAAAACGATAAAACATGAGAAAGACATTCATTCCACTGTGTGTGGCGCTCCTGATGACCGTCTTGCCAGTAATGGCTGACGAAGGACTCCACCCGTTTGTTTTAGACGCCAAGAAACTGGGATCACCCATCCAGAACACGATGTACGGCATCTTCTTCGAGGATATCAACTTCGGAGCTGACGGCGGACTGTATGCTGAGATGGTGGAAAACAGATCCTTCGAGTTTCCACAATCCTTCATGGCATGGGATATCTTCGGTAATGTAACGCTGAATACCGACCGCCCTGCCTTTGAGCGTAATCCCCACTATGTGACACTCTTCGACTCCGGTCATCGTGAGAAACGTACCGGCATCGACAACCGTGGATTCTTCGGCATGGGATTTAAGAAAGGCATGGCATACCACTTCTCTGTATATGGCCGACTGCATGCAGCGGCCGGCAAACGTACGGAGATAAGGGTGGAGCTCGTAGATAATAATGATGAGGTGATCCAGAAACAGACCATCGTCATCGACAGTAAGGACTGGAAGAAATATGAGGTGGACATCACCAGCAACAAGACCGTTGCCAAGGGATGCCTGCGTATCTTCCATCAGAAAGGTGACGGCGTGGATCTCGATCATATCTCCCTCTTCCCGGAAGACAACTGGAACGGACTGCGTCGTGACCTGGTGAACGACCTGAGGGACCTCCACCCCGGTGTGTTCCGCTTCCCCGGCGGTTGTATCGTGGAAGGTACGGATATCAACACACGTTACCAATGGAAGAACTCCGTGGGACCGGCAGAGAACCGTCCGCTCAATGAGAACAGATGGAGCTACACCTTCCCACATCGTATGTTCCCCAACTATTTCCAGACGTATGGCATGGGCTTCTATGAGCTGTTCCTCCTCTCAGAGTATATCGGAGCTGCTCCCCTGCCGATCCTGAACGTCGGACTGGCATGCCAGTATCAGAACGATGACCATTCGGATGCGCACATTCCTCTCGACAAGCTCGACCCATATATCCAGGATGCCCTCGACCTGATAGAGTTTGCCAATGGCAACACATCCACGAAATGGGGTAAGCTGCGCGCCGACATGGGCCATCCCACTCCTTTCAACCTGCAGTATCTCGGCATCGGCAACGAGCAGTGGGGCCCCCTGTATCCCGAACGTCTGGAGAAATTCCTCACCGTGCTTCGCGCACGTCACCCGGAGATTAAGATCGTGGGCTCCTCCGGTCCTTCTCCCGACGGAGAGAATTTTACCTATGGCTGGGGACAGATGCGCCGCCTGAAGGTTGACCTCGTGGATGAGCATTACTACTGCAACCAAGATTGGTTCTTGAACAATGTCACACGTTATGACAACTACGACCGCAGGGGCCCGAAGGTGTTTGCCGGTGAGTATGCCTGTCATATCAAAGAGCATGCAGCCGACTTCCCCGAGGCAAAGAATGTCTTCGACGCTGCCCTCTGCGAGGCTGCCCTCATGACTGGCTTCGAGCGTAATGCCGACGTGGTACACATGGCTACCTATGCGCCCCTCTTCGCCCATGAGGAAGGGTGGCAGTGGCGTCCCGACCTGATATGGATGGACAACCTTACCACGGTGCGTACACCCAACTATTACGTACAACAGATGTATGCCTGCAACAGAGGTACACACGTGCTGAAACTGACAGAATACAAACAACCCATCACGGGCAAGGACGGTCTCTGTGCTTCAGCTGTCTATGATCAGAACCACAACCAGTATATCATTAAGATCGTCAACACGTCAGAAGCCGAGAAACCCGTGGAGATCACGCTGACAGGTACCAAGAATCTCTTTAAAGACGGTACAGTCACAACCCTCCATGCCGCCAGTGCCGATGCAGCCAATACCATCAAGGATAAAGACGTG
>JAEEZP010000151.1 GCA_016291915.1 Prevotella sp.
ACATCCCAGAAGAGCATCTTACGGATGCGCTGTTCGGCTTCATCACTACCATCGATGACCATACCGAAACCACCGTTGATCACTTCTCCCCAGCCTACACCACCACCGTTGTGGATACTTACCCATGTGGCTCCACGGAAACTGTCACCGATGACGTTCTGCACAGCCATGTCGGCACAGAACTGTGAACCGTCATAGATATTACTCGTTTCACGGAAGGGAGAGTCGGTACCTGATACATCATGGTGATCACGCCCCAAGACAACCGGACGGGTTATTTCACCCTTGCGGATAGCATCATTGAAAGCCAAGGCAATCTTCGTACGACCTTCAGCATCCGCATAGAGGATACGGGCCTGGGAACCTACCACGAGATGGTTCTTACCTGCCTCCTTGATCCAATGGATGTTATCGTTCATCTGTCCTTGTATCTCTGCGGGAGCCTCCTTGCAGATCTCCTCCAGTACCTGTGCTGCCAACTTATCGGTCATCTCCAAGTCTTTGGGGTCACCGGAAGAACAAACCCAACGGAACGGACCGAAGCCATAGTCGAAGAACATCGGACCCATGATATCCTGGACGTATGACGGATAACGGTATTTACCTGATGACTCACCGTCCTTCCAGATGTCAGCACCGGCACGACCGGCAGTCAGCAGGAAGGCATTACCATAGTCGAAGAAGTACATGCCCTTGGCAGTGAGCTTGTTGATGGCAGCCACCTGTCGGCGCAGGGAAGCATATACCTTCTCCTTGAACAGTTCCGGCTCCTCAGCCATCATCCGTTTTGACTCCTCCAGGGATTGTCCTACCGGGTAATAACCACCGGCAAAGGCATTGTGCAGGGATGTCTGGTCGCTACCTAAGTCAACACGGATATCCTCCTTTACCAAACGCTCCCACAGGTCAACGATATTACCCACGTAGGCCATGGATACCGTTCGCTTCTCTTCAACAGCCTTACGGATAGCAGGAATCAGTTCGTCGAGGTTGTCATGCAACTCATCCACCCAACCCTGCTCATAACGTTTAGTTGCAGCAAGGGGATTGATCTCTGCTACCACACTGACGGCACCAGCGATATTACCTGCTTTTGGTTGTGCACCCGACATACCACCCAATCCGGAAGATACAAACAAAGGATGTTGCTTACCTACCTTACGGGCAGCATTCAGGATTGTGATGGTTGTACCATGCACGATACCTTGCGGACCTATATACATATAAGAACCGGCTGTCATCTGACCATATTGGCTCACACCGAGGGCATTGTCACGCTCCCAGTCGTCTGGTTTAGAGTAGTTGGGGATCACCATACCGTTGGTGACCACCACGCGTGGCGCATTCTTATGTGAGGGGAAGAGTCCTAAGGGATGTCCCGAATACATCACCAGTGTCTGCTCATCGGTCATCTCACTCAGGTATTTCATCACCAGACGATACTGTGCCCAGTTCTGGAAGACCGCACCATTACCACCATAAGTAATCAACTCGTGCGGGTGCTGTGCCACCGCCTTGTCCAAGTTGTTCTGGATCATCATCATGATAGCGGCAGCCTGCTCTGAACGGTGAGGATACTCGTCAATCGGACGGGCATACATCTCATAACGAGGACGGAAGCGGTACATATAGATACGTCCGTACTTCTTCAGTTCCTCGGCAAACTCCAGTGCCAGTACGGCATGGAACTTCTTGGGGAAGTAACGCAAGGCATTGCGCAAGGCGAGTTTCTTCTCCTCTGCCGTGAGGATATCCTTTCTCTTCGGTGCATGGTTGATGGTAGTGTCATAAGCCTGTGGCTCTGGTAACACGTCAGGAATACCCATGCGGATATCTTTTACAAATTCTTCGTGTGTCATAATAGTTTATGGTATTAGCTGTTAATAACTTTTTCTACAATCTCGATAATCTCTGCCTCTTCCTGCTTAGCCTTGGCTATGAGTTCTTCAGCCTCAGCAATGAGTTTCTCGGCAGTAGCACGGTCTTTCAGGGAAGAAGCATTGATCTTCACGTTCAGACCGGCACCTAATACAGCGGCACGTGCGGCAAGAGCACCTACGCCAGCATCGCTCACACTGTTAGGATTACCCTCTATGGCCATGGCACGACAGATCTCAAACGTCTTGAACGATGCCTGCATGGTATGCAGCGGCACCTGTGTGGCAAAGAGTGTTGCATCTTGGATAGCCTGCGAGCGAAGCTGCTTCTCCTCATCGGTCTTCTTCGGCATGCCAAAGGCAGCCATGATACGGTTAAAAGCATCGGTATCCTCATCTACCAAATGCAGCATTTCGGTCTGCAGCTCCTGACCCTTGTCGGCCCAGTTGCTGAACTTCTCCCATTGGTCATCCCAACCAGCCTTATGACTGGAGAGGTTGGCCACCATCGTACCCAAGGCAGCTGCCAGGGCACCCATATAGGCAGAAATCGTGCCACCGCCGGGAGCCGCACTCTCACGGGAAGTCTCCTTAGAGAAGTCTTTTACCGTAAGATCAATCAATTTGTTTCTCTTCTCTTTATCCTCCAACAGGAACTCAATGACCTTCTCACGAGGGTTGAATGGTTTGAGATCATCCAATCCCATGGAGTGAACAGCGATATTGATGATATCCTCCTCTGGGATACCGGTTGAGCGCTGCTGTTTACGGAGGAAATATTTACCTGCCTCGATAAGTGTCCGTTTGGGCATCAATCCGACCACCTCTGTGCCGGTTACGCGTATTCCTCTGTTCTGCGCACAGCGACAAACCTCGTCGAAGGCTACATGCAATGGGGTGACATTGATATTCGTGATATTCATGGAAACCTGTGCGATGCCATACTCATCAATGAACCAGCCGATAGCCTTGGTACACTTCAAAGTACCCGGGCGCATAATGACATTACCCTGCTCATCTTTCTTGGGTTTGCCCACGATAGGATTACCCTCACGTACCGGACGCCCCTTCTCACGCACATCAAAGGCGATGGCATTGGCACGACGGGTAGAGGTAGTGTTCAGGTTGAAGTTGACTGCCAACAGGAAGTCACGAGCGCCAACAGCCGTACAACCTGTACGTGCCACCTGCTCATCCCAAGGACGGGCACCGAAGTCGGGTTTCTCTGCCTCAACGGTCATACGCTCTGCCAGTCCCTCACACTCGCCCTTCCTGCAGATGGCCAGGTTTTGGCGCTCCTCTGTATAGGCAGCGGCCTCATAGCAATAGCAAGGAACAGCTAATTCGTTGGCAATACGCTCAGCCAACTTACGTGCCAGTGCGGCACATTCCTCCAAGGTGATGCCCTCTACAGGGATCAACGGCAGCACATCGGTAGCTCCCATACGGGGATGGGCTCCGTGATGCTGACGCATATCTATCAGTTGTGCCGCTTTCTTAACAGCCTGATATGCAGCCTCTACCACATCCTCAGGACTGCCTACGAAAGTGACTACGGTGCGGTTGGTAGCTTCTCCTGGATCAACATCCAGCAGTTCCACACCCTTTACTTTTGTTATCTCACTTGTTATCTGGTTAATAACATCCATGTTGTGCCCCTCACTGAAATTGGGGACACACTCTACGAGTTGTCTTTTCATATTTGTATATTAAGGTAATTTTTAGTTGATAATTATCGAAACGCCCCAAAGAAATGCTAAGGGGTGTTTACAGTATTTGTATGTGGGTAAAAACAGAAGAGACTATGGATAGCGAACGCATCCAAGACTTCTCACAATAACAGAAAAATGTAAAGGTCCCATACAAATAATCGTTCGATAGATTTCGACGGCAAATATAGCATATTTATTTGATTATTACAAATATAATAATCTGAAAAATCATTAAATCACAAATAACCCGACTTATTCTTGGATTATTCATGAAAAACATTTATTTTTGCCTTGATATACCATTGTGTTAACAACATCATCAATGAAAGATAAGGAACCTATGAAAAAAATCATATTATCACTGGTAGCAGCACTTGTGCTTATCGGGTGCGCCACCACCATGGAGAATGGCGTGAAGATGACGAAGGCAGAGAGGAGAGCTCAGCAGATAGCGACGGTTAGAGAGGGGTTGGACAACCGATATTACTCCGTGGAGATCGACATGATGCACCCGCAGAGATACCCCAGCAAACAGGTAAGCTTCGGCTACTCACTGACCATCCACGGCGACAGCATCTACTCTTATCTTCCTTATTTAGGAAGGGCTTACCGTGTGCCATACGGGGGCGGTAAGGCATTGCACTTTGAGGCTTTGATCGACGACTACAGGGAGGGATACCTGAAAGACAACCTGCGTAGGATTGAGATTCTCACCCACAATGAGGAGGACAGATATCTGTATGTGGTAGAGGTATTCGAGACAGGAAGTGCTTCTGTCTATGTGAGTTGTGAGAACCGTGAGCACATCCATTACACAGGCGATATCGACATGGATCACAAACGGCCAAGTGATAAATTACGTTAATTCTTTCCGACCATATTAATATTATCGTTATCTTTGCAGTCTAAATGAAAAAAGACTGGCAAACGGTCGTTTATTATTAAGAATCAAATATAAAAGAATAACGATGAAGAATCTATTGAAAATGATGCTGCTGTTTATGGCACTCTTAGGTGCACAGCAGATGAATGCACAGACGAAAGATGTCATGACAAAGAATAGCGACGGCACATATGTCGTCAATACGAAGACGCTCACCCCGAAGGTGATCGGTTACCGTGGCACCACCCCACTGAACATCTATATCAAGAACGATAAGGTGGAGAAGATAGAGATGCAAAAGAATCAGGAAACCCCTAAGTATCTCACACTGATCAAGAAAGACCTGTTGGGTAAGTGGAATGGCAAGAAGGTAAGCAAGGCAGTCAAGATGAAGGTCGATGCTGTTACTGGTGCTACCATGACGAGTGACGCGGTAAAAGAAAACGTCAAGAAAGGTTTGGAGTATTATCAGAAGAACAAGTAGTTGTATCTACTTGATCTTTTAAATGGTATGATAAATATAATAAGGTGGGCTTCAGTCCACCTTATTTGTTATCTGTGAGGTTAGATGGAAACATACCTGTCTTCATCTATCTTAATAAAATGATGTTTTGAAGGAAGGACAATCTGTTACTTTTACCTATTTCCTCCAGAAATATTTGCGTAATTCAGAAATATTTATTTAATTTGTTTGGGAATAATAAATTATTAAGCAAATTAAGCATGAGACATTTATTTATAGTTCTTTGTCTGCTGCTCATGGCTCCTGCTCTCTGCCACGCCCAGGGCAGTGTGGGCTACAGCTACGATGCCGCAGGCAACCGCATCAGCCGCACGATTATACTGAGCAGGAACATGGCGAAGCGGCAGAGCGCCAAGGCCATGGAAACCAGGGAATATACCGACAGGATATCCCTCGGTGAGATGCGCCTCTCGCCCAATCCCACACAGGGACTCGTCAAGGTTAGCATCACGGGCATGAGCAACGACAGCACGTCAGTGGCCTATACCTACAACCCGTACGGATGGGTAACGCAGGAGACGCGCTCGATTGCCGGGGAGAGTGACATCGTCTTCAACTATTCGTATGACAGCTAGATCAAATCGGGACGGTTCTGAAATGATCTGTTCTGGATATTAGACAACTTACACGACTCACGGGTATCAGCTATGGAATTATTAATCGTTTAAAACATAAGAATAATAAGGATAGAATATGAAGAAATTGTTGACTATTATAACAAAACATTCAAGTAGACGACTCTCGGCAAATCCTGAAAACGGATCATTTGAGCACCGTCCCCGTTTGATCCGCATGTGGTGGACAACAACGGCAACGTCGTGCAGGAACTCTCATACGATGCCTGGGGAAGGCTGCGCGATCCTGCGACACAGCAGGTATATGCACAGGACGACATACCTGACCTGTTCCTCGGCCGTGGCTACACCGGTCATGAGCACCTGCCTTGGTTCGGCCTCGTCAACATGAACGCCCGCCTGTATGACCCCACACTCGGCAGGTTCCTCTCACCCGATCCGGAGGTATTGGACATGGAGGACCTGCAGTGTCTTAACCGATACACCTACTGCCTGAATAACCCGCTGGCGTATGTGGATCCCACGGGGGAGACTATATGGGTGACATACGACTGGACCGCCCAACAATATTTTGACCGAAACTACTGGAAAGGATATATTCAGATGAATTGGAACGATAATTTCTGGTGGTGGTTCGGAGAAGATGCATACGGTCATGGAGCTGTTTATTATAACGATGAAACCAATTACTTTATGAAATGGGTGGGTGACACCTTCTACAAGGTACATGGCGAGATGAGCTGGAAAAATACTTCATGGAACACCTATCCCGACTCTTCACAAACAGGTGCTGGTGGATATAGCGGAGGCGGAGGTGGATCCTCACGAGGCAGGACCGGGAATCATAATTCAACACTTAATACGATAAGAACGACAGCCTCTACATTAGGGAGTGTAAATGGAATCACAGAATATCATTATAACAACAATATTAAAACATCTCAAAAAAGCAAAGTTGTACACGAAATAAAGAAGAATCTTAAGAACAATTGTGATATCAAGATTAAAACAAAAACCAGTGATATTTATAATAAGGCTATTCCAAAAGGGTTTAAGGTGGTGTCAAAGGGATTAACTGGCGCATCATTAATAATAGAAGGGGCAGATATTTGGAATAATGGTGTTAAACCATCCAATGCACTCTCTTTAGGCGTTACTGCTATCGGAACTTTTACTTTACTACCTGTTTCATCTACGGTCGCTGCAACCATAGTAGTTGCGACAACACTTTATACAATTGTGGATGCAATTACAGGGGATGTAACAGGGAAATCTATCGGGGATCATATAGATGACTATTATGGATATTAGGGATTCCACCCAAGAATGAATTAGATGATAAAAAAGACAAACATCATTTAAGAATATGAGTATAATAGATTATATAATATATCGTGCATACATGGGGATGTCACACCGTAAAGGAGAATTAAGAGAAATAGGAGCTCATCGATATACATTAGCTGTCTGTGTGTGTCTGTTTTCTCCTCTCGTCTTTATTATATTAACACCATTTAACCTTAAGAATCAAGATGTTAATATAATTATTTCTTTGTTCATTTATATCATCTTTTTTTATTTATTTGAAAAAAAGTATGATGATAAGAAGATAGAGAAAATTATCATCACATTTAAAAAAAAAGGAAGAAACAATTATATTTTAGGAAACACTACCTTTTTAGTCGTTGTTTTTCTTATATCCGTGCTTTTTTTTATCCTCAGTGTGCATTTCATCCATGTCGTAGCAGAAAAATACCAGCTAAATGGTATTTTCTATAGAATTTTTGATTCTTATGTTTAAATAACTAATGACTGGGAATAGTATAGTAGATGAAAAGATAGATTGGAGATACGACTTTTAATGAATTATTATGAGAATAATAGATTATCTTTTTTTTATGGCTTATAGGACTTTTCGTAAAAAGGATTCAGTTGATAGAAGTATTAGGTATTTAACAATTATTGTCAGTTGTTTGTTATGGCCTATTTCTCTTTTAACAGGTGTGCTGTTAAGTAATATGTTTCTTTTAAATGTAACAATAATACCTCCATTGGGATTGTATTTCATTAGTTTCTTCTATTTCAATTATAGATATAATTATAAAGATTCAATGATCAAAATGATTAACAATTACAAAGGAAAAGGAAATTTAAAAATAAATATACTAATAAGTGTTCTTTTATTTATTGCGGGGTGTTTCTTTATTATATCCACAATTTGGGTTAGAAGAATTTGTGATTATTATAATTTGGCCCCCCGTTGCGAGGGATTTGCAATCCCTCGCAAATAAATATGAAGCATTTGTAATGCGTAGAATATGAATAATGATATGAGATCTATTTCAAGCCATGCTAAAACCATGAGGGGGGGCGGGATTGCAAATCCCTATACTCAGCACATCGGGATAACATATCATGATGAACAGAAAAAATGAATCACAGAACCGTCCCACTGATCCCCAGTATCCCAATATGGTATGGGAAACTTTTTTAGAATTATATTGAATAACAGCGATGGATAATAAAGAATTAATAAAGATATTTAATAAAGCTATTTCAGATATAGGCTTTAAGAAAAAGAGAAACAATGTATGGTATCGGAAAGGGGAATATGTCACCGAAGGAGTTTACCTCCAGAAATCGATGTTTGGAAACCATTATTACTTTCGTTATGGTTATGTAATTAACGAGCTGGATTTGGATGGCTATTTCTGTCATATTGATTACAAGCCCGCATTTTTGTTACGCGAATATTCTTTGATAGAAAAATTATTTAATCTTGAAGTTGATATCAGTGATATTGACAGAGATTTACAATTAAAGAAAATCATAAAATCTAATTTACAGTCATCGAATTTGGACGTTCCGAATTCAAAAGAAGATTTGACCGAAAAAATATTTATTCTCAATTTGTATGTTGATGCTAAAGTTATGAAACACTTGAATATTGGTCGTAAAGATGATAAATATTATAGGCTGTGAAAACAAGGGACTTCCCGTCCCGTTCATCGGGATATGTCATCCCGATGTCAGTAATGGCGGATATGCTATCCGCAAATAACTTGAATAGTAGGAACATATATAATGTAAAACGGCAATAGACATGGAGCTGCAAACGTTTATAATAAGAAACTATTTGCGGATCACAGATCCTTATATTCATTACCGGCGGATGACATATCCGCCGGAACGGGGCTGAAGCCGGGGAATCCCACAGGGGTAAGACAAGGAATGAGACAATTAGATAAATATGTAGACAGATTCAATTTAGAACGTCCACTAAATAATGGTAGAAAATGGGAAGGTGTATTGGATTTGTATTAATTTAAATAAAAAATGGATAATAGAAAATTTATAGCGTGCTTCAGTAAGGCTGTTTTACAGATGGGCTTTAAAGAGGTTAAGAGATTAAATCTTTGGATTAGAAAGGGGAATGAAGTATCTGAGACGATATTTCTGCAAAAATCAATCTATGGAAATCTATATTTATTTAATTATGGAGGAGTAATTAATAATATGATAAAAGATAATATGTCACATGTGCAAGAACACTTTTATCTATTATCTGAGGGATCTGATGAAGATAATAAAATACTATTTGACTTTCTACATTTGGAAGACAATACTATATCAGATGAAAAAAGGATATCTGGGTTGATGAAGCTTTTCAGTGGTCCTTATGTTGTTTCCTACAAGAATCATTTTACATCAGAAGATGAAGTGAGACATTATATCATTGATAAAAACATTGTTGTTTCAAGAGAAGTTCTGGATTACCTTAATATATCATGATAAAAAAATCACAGTTGCAGTGCTTGATATTACTCCGCTGCGAGGGATTTGCAATTCCTCGCAAATGAATATGAGCATTTGTAATGTGTAGAATATGAATAATGATATGAGATCCATTTCAAGCCATGCTAAAACCATGAGGGGGGGGCGGGATTGCAAATCCCTATACTCAGCACATCGGGATAACATATCATGATGAACAGAAAAAATGAATCACAGAACCGTCCCACTGATCCCATACTTTCTCCCCTTTGAATGGTGGAAGACGTTGGGAGGGAGTTATAGAACTATATTAAAGATGGATAATAAGTTGTTTATAAAGGTTTTTTCAGAGGCTGTTCAGACCTTAGGTTTTTCTAAGCAGCGAAATAATGTATGGATAAGGAAAGGAGAAATCGTATCAGAATGTATTTACCTTCAGAAATCGGTTTATTCAAATAGTTATTATTTTAGGTATAATGGAATACTTAATAATCTGAATATCCTAAATAGGAGTTATAATAAAAACTACGGTCATTTCCACCTGCATAAATGTATTACGAATGAAAATCGTAGTGTTTTATTAAAGGTTTTGGATTTAGATTATCAGATCTCTGATGAAAAGAGAAAAGCGTTGATAAATGAATTATTCTGCTATCCTAATGTAGTTCCTATTAATAATCAATTTCAAGAGGAGACAGAAGTGCGTAATTATATCATAAGTGAGAATATTATTGTTTTTGTTGACGTATTAAAATACTTAAATATATCAAGATAGCCTCGCAAATGATTATGATGCATTTATAATGCGTAGAATATGAATAATGATATGAGATCCATTTCAAGCCATGCTCATTCCATGAAGGGGTCGGGATTGCAAATCCCTATGCTCAACACATCAGGATAGCATATCCCGATGAACAGACAGAGGTGGAGAAGGGATCACTTGGGACTTTTTCCCGATCCACTTGGGACTTTCTCTCTATCCAGTTGGGACTTTTCCCCGATTCGCGTGGGACTTTTTCCCTGTCCACGTGGGACTTTTGAAACTGTTGACTTAAGTCGACAGATTTGCTGACTATAGTCGGCAATGTTGCTGACATAAGTCGGCAGACCTGCTGACATAAGTCAGCAAGAGAGCAAACAGTACTTAAAGAATCCTACGGGATAGGTTTTTTATACACTTTTCACCATATTTGTCATCCAGGTGTCGGTAATCTTTTGATTGGAAGAAATAAATAAAAAAGTGATGAGCCAGAATGTTTTTCTGGCTCTTTTTTTGCTTTTTTCATCATATTTTTCTATCTTTGGCTTCATTATCAATTTAACCTCATTATGATGAAAGAAACAATAACTGCCCTTCTCCTGTTTCTCTTCCTGTCCCCGTTGTATGCACAACAGAAAGATACTGTCGTTTCCGTTGGTTATGCCACAAGGGATGCGGGATCGTTCACAGGCTCTGTCAAGAAGATTGACGAGCGGCAAATGAATAATAAAGATCAGGCAACTACAGCCATGGATGCCATTCGAGGACGTGTGGCTGGTATGCAGGTGGAGCGTAACGGCACCAATGCCTTAAGCGCTGTACGTCTGCGTGGTACCACCTCTCTCACAGGCAGTAACGACCCACTGATTATCGTAGATGGTGTGATGGGAGATCTTTCTTTACTGTCGAGTGTCTATCCTACTGACATCGAGAGTTTTACCATCTTGAAAGATGCTTCCGAGACCTCCCAGTATGGTTCTCGCGGAGCTGCCGGCGTAATAGAGGTAAAGACCCTCGGTGGTAAGCCCGGACAGATGCGGGTGAACTATAACAGTTCATTTGGCATTTCCTCTGTATATAAGACCCTGAACATGATGAATGCCGAGCAATATCGCAGCTATGGTCGTCAGCAGGACATCAATATCATCGACATGGGGTATCAGACCGATTTCCAAAAACTCATCCAACGGACCGGATTGACACAGCAACACCATCTTGCATTCACGGGAGGCACGGAGCAGTCGAACTACCGTGTGGCATTGGGATATATCAATCATGAGACGGTCATCAAAGGAAGGGGCGACCGCACCTTTATGTCGAACATGAATATGACACAGATGATGTTCGACGGATTCCTCCGCGTGGACCTCGGCATGTTCAGTTCTACCGGCAAACAACGTAGGATCTTCGATGAGCAGAAACTGTTTTACTCAGCAGCAGCATGGAATCCTACCTTTCCCAACCATAAAAACAGTAGTGGCGGATGGGACGGTTATGCCTCAGCCAGTCAGATAAACAACCCCCAGGCACTGCTCGAAGAGAAAGACCACTCGGAGAACTCACATATCAGCACCCATGCCAAGCTCACCTTCAACCTGTTGCCCTCCCTGAAGCTGATGCTCTTCGGTGCCTATTCCTATGATGTGGATCAGCAGATGCAGTATCTGCCCACCTCTGTATGGAACAAAGGACAAGCTTATAGGAGTACCGCTAAACATGAGAATATTCTGGCCAATGCCATTCTCTCTTATAACAAGAAGATGGATGTACATGCTTTCGGGCTGACGGCACTCGCCGAGATACAAAAAGACACTTACAACGGTTATCACACCACTGTAACAAACTTCGCAACAGACTTGTTGGGATATAATAATCTCTCTGCAGGGGCTTTGCGGCCGTGGAGCGGAACAGGTTCGCTCTACGAACAACCGAAGATGACCTCGTTTATGGGTAGTGCCAACTACACCCTCGCCGACAAATATCTCTTTTCGTTTACTGCCCGTGCCGACGGCTCCAGTAAGTTCGGCAATAACCATAAATGGGGATTCTTCCCAGCCGTGTCGGGTGCGTGGGTCATCAGTAAAGAACCGTTCATGCAGACACAAGAGGTTATCAATGAGCTGAAACTGAATGTGGGATACGGCTTATCGGGTAATCAGGCAGGTATCGACAGCTACACCACCCTCGCCCTTGTCAGTCCCAACGGTTTCGTGCCGGTCGGCAATGGTAATATCGTATCGTTTACCACACTGAAAAACATCAATCCTGACTTAAAATGGGAAGTCAGCAAAACCATCAATATCGGACTGGACGCACAACTGCTGCACCAGCGGTTGCTTTTCTCTGTCAACTACTATAACACGAAGGTTACAGACATGCTCTATCCCTACTCCGTGAGCACTCCGCCTTTCACCTATACCACGCTTCTCGCAAACATGGGTTCTATGAGAAACAGTGGATTGGAGTTCTCCATAGGAGGCACACCGTTAGTGAAGAAAGATATGGAACTGACCATCAACGGGAATATCTCATTCCAGAGGAACCGTCTCCTCTCTCTCAGCGGGGAATACAACGGCACATATCTCGAGATAGCTCAATACTCAGCTATCGCTAAGCTCAACGGTGCCGGTTTTCACGGTGGTAACAACGACGTTACCTACCAAGTGGTGGGACAACCCCTGGGTATGTTCTTCCTCCCGAAAGCAAACGGTCTGATCAGCGATGGGACAGGTGGCTATACCTACAATGTCGCAGATCTTGACAATGATAAGATCGTTGATACCACAAACGACCGGTATCTCTGCGGACAGGCTATGCCGAAGATGCTGATCGGCTCAAATATTTCTTTCCGTTATAAAGAGTTTGATATCTCCATGCAGGTGAACGGTGCTTTCGGGCATAAGATCTATAACGGCACCTCATTAGCCTATATGAACGTCACCTCGTTCCCTCTGTATAACATCATGGAGGAAGCACCACAGCAAAATATCAAGGACCAGACCGTCACCGACTATTGGTTAGAGAGCGGTGACTACGTGAATATTGACTATATCACCCTTGGATGGCGGGTGCCACTGCGCAAGAACAGGATTGTACAGGCCATGCGCCTCTCCATGACGATGAATAACGTCGCTACCTTCACAGGATACAGCGGACTGACACCGATGATCAACAGTTCTAACGTCAACGGCACACTGGGGCTCGACGACAAATATTCCTATCCCCTCTTCCATACCTATACCTTAGGGCTTAGTCTCACTTTCTAATTAACTGTCAAACATCAATGATTATGAAAAGGAAGAATCACACCATATATTTTATAGGAAGGACATGTATCACGGTTCTGCTCGTTGGTTGTATCTCAGCGATAACCGGTTGTGACAAGTTCCTGGAGGAAGATCCCAAAGGGTCACTGTCCGAGGATGAGGCATACAGCACACAAGAGGCCTTGATAAACAATACTGTCCTCTCCATCTACAACTACATTGGAGGCAATACCGCCTCACAAGGACTGCAAGGAACAGAACGGGGTGTCTATGACCTCAACACCCTCACTACCGACGAAGCGATCATGCCTACGAGAGGAGGCGACTGGTACGATGGCGGTTACTGGCAGACACTGTTCCGACATACCTGGGTGGCAGGGACAGCATCGCTCAAAGACACCTGGGATTATCTCTTCAAGGTGGTGATGCTCTGTAATGAGTATCTGGAAAGGATCGAGATCTTTCAAAAGACACATACCGAGGCTATCCTTGACAGTTATATCGCTGAGTTGCGGGCGGTACGTGCCATGTATTATTTCTACCTGATGGATCTCTTCGGCAGAGTGCCTATCATCGAGCGCACTGGATCAGCAACCGACCAGACACCTCTTTCCTCACGTAGCAAAACCTTCCATTATATCATCAAAGAACTACAGGATGCATTGCCCCTACTCTCTTCCGAACACAGCAACTCCTTTGGTACTTACTATGGAAGGATGACACAACCGGTTGTTTATTTTCTCTTGGCTAAGTTGGCACTGAATGCGGAAGTGTATATGGATGACAACTGGACGGATGCCACCCGTCCCACAGGAGGATCCATCTTCTTTACCGTTGACGGGCAATCCCTCAATGCCTGGCAAACAGTCATCGCATACTGTGATAAGATAGAGGCAGCCGGCTATATCCTGTCGCCTGACTTCAGCGATAATTTCTGTCCTACCAATGAGAGTTCCAATGAGAATATTTTCACGATTCCCATGGATCCCACTCTTTATAACAACTGGTATTGCTACTTCTTCCGCAGTCGTCATTACTGCCATGGTGCTGCTCTGGGAGGTGCTTCCGAGAATGGAACGAGCGCTACTGTTGAAGTGCTCAAAGCCTTCGGTTACGGTACGGAAAACCAAGATCCACGCTTTGACATGACTTTCTATGCCGGCTTGGTAAAAGAAAACGGACAACAGATCTATGAGGATGACGGGCATACCCCCTTGGTATATCACCCTTGGGAGGTAGCACTGGATGTGACGGGCAGCCCTTATGAAAAGACAGCCGGCGCCCGGCTGCACAAGTATGCCAATGACCCTAATGCCAATGCCGATGGACGAAACTGTAATAACGACATCGTACTCTTCCGCTTCGCTGATGTCTTGCTGATGCGGGCAGAGGCTTTTGTTCGTGATGGTAATAACGGGGATGTAGATCTGTATCGCGTACGCAGAAGAGTGGAGATGCCACAACGCATCGCCACGCTCTCCACAATCCAGGAAGAACGGATCCTGGAATTATCACAGGAAGGATGGCGGCGTAACGACATGATCCGTTTCGGTACCTATACCCAATCCTATACAGACCATCCACAGTCTTCCAACGACCAGAAAGGTTACACCATTGTTTTCCCCATTCCAGGCGATCTCTTGACGATGAATCCCTCTTGGACACAGAATCCGGGATATTAATACAGTACTATTAGGATAGTCCTATCCACTGCATTTTTAATAGATTCATTAATGAAGCACCTCATTAGAGCGTTAAAAAGCGCAAAGTACTTGTTAATTAGACAAAAAATACGTATCTTTACACTCTGTTGGTTCAGCCACAGTATAAAATGACGATGACACGGCAATCATTTGAAGACTACCTTTCTGTCAACAGCAAGGTCATAGAAGAGATACGGCAGTCGGCCTGGGATCTGCACAACAGTGTGGGGCAGACATATGGCGACAGGCTGCCCTACGGTCATCATCTGGATATGGTTGTCAGTGAGCTTCGACGCTATGCTCATCTTGTAGTGACCCATGAAGAAGACGTGCTGCCATTGTTTTTCAGTGGTTATTACCACGACAGCATAGAGGATGCCCGTCTGACATACAACGACTTACTTCGGATAGCCAAGCAATGGATGAATGACGAGCAGGCTCGTATGGCTACGGAGATTGTCTATGCACTGACCAACGACAAGGGACGTACCCGTGAAGAACGGGCTGGTGAGCACTATTATGAGGGTATCCGTCAAACACCCTACGCACCGCTGGTCAAACTCTGCGATCGTATAGCTAATGTTTCTCAATCTTGTGCCTCTAATGATGCCACGAATCAACGGATGAGAAAGGTATACAGTCAGGAGATGGCTCATTTCCTGAAGGGTATCGATGAACAAAGCGATGATCTGCGCTTCACGCTCCCGAAAGAGGCTGTCGAGCGACTGAATAACTATATAAAGGAATGACGATGGGTAATCTATTGGACAGACACAGTAGGATGCTTTTGGAACAGTATCATGAGCAGCTGCAGCAACTTGAAGTTCTGGAGCGGCAGGTCCAGCAGATGCTTGAAAAGATGCTCCGCGAACAGGATATCACGCTCAATGCCTTTGAGCATCGTATCAAGACAGAGTCATCGCTTATTGACAAGCTACAGCGTAAAGGACAGAAGTATCAGGACATCAGTCAGATTACCGACTTGGTAGGATTCCGCTTGGTGACATTCTTTACCGATGAGGTGGACCGGGTGGCAGCATTTGTCAGTCAGTTGTTCCGCATCGACTGGAAGGATTCCGTCGATAAGCGTAAGAGTCATTCTGTGAATAGCTTCGGCTATAACTCACTGCACTATATCTGTTATCTGCGAGAAGGCGACCTGGCGGATATTCCGTTTGAGATACAGATGCGCACGGCCCTGCAACACGTATGGTCTGCCATCAAGCATGATTTCGGTTATAAAGGTCCGATGCGCTTGCCTGCAGAATATGAACGGCAGTTCGGACGTCTGGCAGGAATGCTGGAACTTGTTGACGATGAGTTCAGTCGTTTGCGCACCACGATGAATAAGTACCGGCAGGGGTTACAACAGTTGGTGGAGTCAGGACATCTCGATGAGGTGCCACTCAACAGCGAGACATGGGAGGAGTACCTCCAGACAAATCCCTTCGAGCGGCTGAATCAACGCATAGCGGCAGTCAATCAGGCTGAGCTCGTTCCCGTATCACTGTTGCCTTTCTGTAAGATCCTCGAGGACTTCGGATTGGAGACATTAGGTGATGTAGATGCCTTTATCAGCAATAATAGCGAGGATGCTTATCAGTTGGCAGTGGCAGGACTTGCTGTCACTGGCATCGACATCATCTCCGAGTATGTAGGAGTGCAAAACCTCTGCCTCGTCCATATCCTGAAGAATGGTGGTGGGCGGAAAGCTGTCAAAGCTTATTATGATGCCATCTACGGTGAGAAGGATGATAACATCCACCTGGCTGACAAAATCATGAGACAGGCTGTCAAACTGCCGTTTATGGAATAAACAAAGTGTAAATATCAACAAAATAATTAACAATAAAACAAGATCGATATGAACAAGAACGAGAAATTTGTCATCACCATCAATCGTGAATTAGGAAGTGGTGGCCGCACTGTAGGCCGCAAGTTGGCAGAAAAGCTGGGCGTAGAGTTCTACGACAAAGCACTTATCAAGGCCCTGACAGAGAAGTATCATCTCAGTGTTGAGGAAGTAGAAAAACTGAAAGGTCGCAGTCACTCATGGTGGGCTGAATTCAAGCATAAGGTATCCCTCAGCGACCTCTGGATTGGAGATGCTGCCAAATACTATAAGGTTACACCAGGTGAAGAGCCCGATCTGTTGACCACCGACGATATGTTTAATACAGAAATGGAGATTCTGAAAGGTATCACAGAAGAGGAGTCGTGCGTTATTGCTGGCCGTTCCGGCTTCTACGTATTCCGTGATCATCCCAACCATCTGAGCATCCTCATTCAAGCCTCTATGCCTTTCCGCATTGAGCGTGTGTCTCGTAAGCAGAAGATGACCGAAGAAGAGGCTAAGAAAACGATTGAGAAGGTTGACAAGATGCGTGAAAACTATGTAAAGTACTACACGAAATCCTCACGTTATGACACGCGTAACTACGACCTCGTGATCTCCGCCGACGGCAAGACTGAGGATGAGATCGTGGATCTTATCTTGAAGTTCATCGGATAACTTCGAAGATATTCAAACAAACAATTGCCTAACTTACGGTTTTCCAGGTACCACTGACTGGCAATTAAAAACCGGGGTATTGACAGCGGTCAACACCCCGGTTACTTTTATGTTAGACTAAAAAGATCTTTCTTAGAAGTCCATGTGATCGAGTTCATCAGAGAAACCCTTCGGCTCACGCTGTGCAGCAGGATCATGATACTCCTCACGGTCACGACGCTGCTCAGGACGTGGACGACGCTCACCACGCTCATTACCATTGCGATTGTTACGACGCTCACCGCGCTCACCACGGTCGCCTCTCTCAGGACGCTCCGGACGTGGACGACGCTCACGCTCTACATAACCTTCCGGTTTCGGAATCAACACACGGTGAGAGAGCTTATACTTACCAGTCTTCGGATCAATCTCCAGCAACTTCACGGTAATCTTATCACCTTCCTTCAAGCCAGCATCCTCAACAGTCTCCAGACGTTTCCAGTCGATCTCTGAGATATGCAGCAAACCATCCTTACCCGGCATGATCTCTACGAAACATCCGTAAGGCATCACGCTACGGATGGTACCCTCGTAAACCTCACCTACCTCAGGAATAGCTACGATAGCCTTGATCTTACGAACAGCCTGCTCGATGCTATCCTTATCAGGAGCACTTACCTGGACCTTACCGACACCGTCGATCTCATCGATGGTAATGGTAGCACCTGTCTCCTCCTGCATCTGCTGGATAATCTTTCCACCAGGACCGATAACAGCACCGATAAACTCCTTCGGAATATCAAAAGCCTCGATACGTGGTACCTGTGGCTTGAGCTCTGCGCGAGGCTCAGCGATGGTCTCGGTGAGTTTACCAAGGATATACTCACGACCGGCCTTTGCCTGCATCAATGCCTTCTCAAGAATATCGAATGACAGACCGTCACACTTGATATCCATCTGTGTAGCGGTAAGACCATCCTTCGTACCGGTAGTCTTGAAGTCCATATCACCCAGGTGATCCTCATCACCAAGGATATCACTCAACACTGCATACTTATCTTCACCTGGGTTCTTGATCAGTCCCATAGCAATACCGCTGACCGGTTTCTTCATAGGTACACCGGCATCCATCAGTGCCAGAGTACCGGCACATACAGTAGCCATGGAAGAAGAACCGTTGCTCTCCAAGATCTGAGATACCAGACGTACGGTATAGGGGAACTCTGCGGGGATCTGTCCTTTCAAAGCACGCCATGCCAGATGACCATGTCCGATCTCACGACGACCAACACCACGTGAAGCCTTAGCCTCACCGGTACAGAACGGTGGGAAGTTATAGTGCAGCAAGAAACGCATGTAGCTCTTGTCCAATACATCATCTACCAGTTTCTCATCCAACTTTGTACCGAGTGTACAAGTGGTCAGTGACTGTGTCTCGCCACGGGTGAAGATACTGCTTCCATGAGGCATGGGCAGTGGAGAAACCTCACACCAGATAGGACGGATCTCATCGGTCTTACGACCATCGAGACGCTTACCCTCATCAAGGATACAACGACGCATAGCGTCACGCTCCACATCATGATAGTAACGGTCGATCATCGCCTCATACTCTTCCTTTGAAATCTCAGAGTCGTCTGCTATCTCATGCTCAGCAAAATACTTCTCCTTAAAGTCGGCAACGATCTGCTCGAAAGCCTCGGCACGTGCCTGCTTCTCAAGTGCCTGACCGGTCACCTCATAAGCACGGCTGTAGCACTCCTGGTTAACCAAGGTGCGCAACTCCTCGTCGTTCACCTCATGGTCGTACTCACGCTTCACGTCAGTACCCAGCTCCTTAGACAACTCCTCCTGTAACTCACACATCGGCTTGATGGCATCCATGGCTGCTTTCAGAGCACCCAGCAGATCCTGCTCGGATACTTCATTCATCTCACCTTCCACCATCATGATATTGTCTTTGGAAGCACCAACCATGATATCCATATCTGCATCCTTCATCTGCTCGAAGGTCGGATTAATCACATACTCACCGTTGATACGTGCCACGCGAACCTCAGAGATAGGGCACTCGAACGGGATGTCAGAGCATGCCAAAGCGGCAGAAGCGGCAAAACCGGCCAAAGCATCAGGCTGGTCAACACCGTCGGCAGAGAAAAGCATCACATTCACATACACCTCAGCATGATAGTTAGAGGGGAAGAGGGGGCGTAATACGCGGTCAACCAAACGTGAGGTAAGGATCTCATTATCGGAAGCCTTGCCTTCTCTCTTGGTAAAACCACCAGGGAAACGTCCTGCGGCTGCATACTGTTCTCTGTAATCCACCTGTAACGGCATGAAATCTGTTCCGGGAACTGCATCTTTTGCGGCACAAACAGTAGCGAGTAATACGGTATTGTTCATTGTCAGCATCACCGACCCGTCGGCCTGCTTTGCCACTTTCCCGGTCTCAATTGTGATGGTTCTTCCATCAGGCAATTGAACTGTCTTGTTAATTACGTTCATCTAAAAATCTTATTGTTATCTTATAACATCAAAAAAAATCGTGCAAAGATACCTATTTAAATAGAAATAAACGAAGGAAAGAGCATAAATCATCAATTTATTTTAGTTTTTTAGGGTAACTGACAACGTATATCGGATTTTTTACCTAACTTTGCGAGCGCAATGGCGAAGAAGGCCCTCCTGCCCTTTAAACTGTAAATAATAAAACAAAATAACAATGAAAAAGCTATCAAGCATCATTTTCCCTGTCGCTGTCGTCACAGTTCTTGTGCTGACATTCAGTGCATGCAGCAAAGAGAAGTTCCATATCAACGGAGCTATCAGCAATGCTAATGAAAAGACATTATATTTTGAAAACATGAGTCTCGACGGTCCTGTCATCGTTGACTCTGTAAAACTCAATGAAGAGGGTGCTTTCTCTTTTGCAGAAGAGAAACCCGGAGCACCAGAGTTCTATCGTCTGCGCATTGAGAACCAGATCATCAACCTGAGTGTAGACTCCACCGAGACGATCACCGTGAAGGGTGCCTACCCTACCATGGCTGTGCAGTATACCGTGGAAGGTTCTGAGAACTGTAACAAGATCAAGGAACTCGCACTCAAGCAGATTGCATTGCAGCAGCAGGTGATAGCTATTCAGCAGAATACCTCCTTGGGTTATGAGGCTACCGGCGACAGCATCAACCGTGTGGTAGAACGCTATAAAGATGATATCAAGCGTAACTATATCTTCAAGGAGCCGATGAAGGCATCATCTTATTTTGCCTTGTTCCAGGCACTGGGTAACCAACTGATCTTCAACCCCCGTGCAAACAAAGACGATATCAAGGTGTTTGCTGCTGTGGCAACTAGTTGGGATACGTATTATCCTGAGGCTGTACGTGGTGAGAACCTGCATAATATCGCGTTGGAAGGAATGAAAAACCAACGTATCATCGATTATCGCAATAACATGCAGATCGATGCCAGCAAGGTGAACGTCACCAATATCCTTGACATTGTATTACCCGACAACAAAGGTGTAACACGTAAGTTAACGGATCTTGCCGGCAAGGTGGTTTTGCTTGACTTCCATATCTTTGCAACCAAAGACTCCCCCGCACGTATCATGAAACTGCGTGAGATATATAACAAATACCATGCACAAGGTTTGGAGATCTATCAGGTTTCCCTCGACCCCGATGAGCATTTCTGGAAACAGCAGACAGCAGCTCTGCCTTGGATCAGTGTATGGGATCCCCAGGGTGTACAGTCACAGTTGTTAGTAACCTACAACATACAGAAGATCCCCACCTTCTTCCTTGTCAACCGCAACAATGTGCTGCATAAGCGCGATGACCAGATGAAGGATCTCGACAAAGAGATTCAGAGTCTGCTGTGATGGTTGATGGTTTAAAGTTTAGAGTTTAGGGTTTAGAGTTTAGGGTTTAAATTAGGGATAGGTCTGCAACGCGGCCCTATCCCTAATAATTTTAGGTAATGATATATCAGTTGACCAAGAGCACAGAATGTGCGATAGAACATAGCAAATACTATTCATATTAGGTCAACTCCTATATTATTGCCTAATTCTATTACCTTGTTTTATCAGATAAGGTATTAGAAGCTTTTCAACCAAGCTTTTAAGTCGAGCAGCATTTCTATATGATATCTGAAACCACTGCGGAAGCCCCAGCCATGGCCGCCCGTGGGATAGACATGCAGCGATGCAGGCACATCATGGCGATACAGCTCCAAATAATAATTCACGCCGTTGGCAGGCAGCACACTGTGATCATCATCACTCAAGGCAATCCATGCCCGTGGGGTAACCCTCGATACCTGAATATCACTGCTGTAGTCACGCTCCAGATTCTTCTTCGGTTCTTTACCCAGGAAGTTATCATGCGATCCCCGATGCGTGATATCCGGCATCATCGTGATCACCGGATAGAAGAGTATCTGGAAATTCGGTTTGGCGTCTTTCTCTGCATGCGTGGCTATGGTAGAAGCCAGATGTCCACCGGCAGAAGAACCCATAATACCGATATCATTAGGGTTGATATGCCAGTTGCCGGAGTTGCGGCGTACCAGTCGGATAGCTTCCTCAGCATCCGAGACGGGTACCTTATAATTGCCATGAGGCATACGATATTTCAACACGATCACCGCAATACCCTCCTGATTGAAAAAAGTAGCCCAGTCATACCCCTCATGCTCCATCGCTAAATGTTGATAGCCGCCACCCGGACAGATCACCACAGCCCTGCCCGTTGCTTCCTTCGCATTCGGGAGAAACACCCTCACACGAGCCGTATCACTGTGATCCTCACTCTTCACCTGTGGCTTCTTCGGCCATAAGTCAACATCAAACGGCTTCTGTGCCATCACTACAGTGCTGAAACAAATCATCAGCATCATTACCCAAGCATATCTTTTCATATTTTAATTATTTCTTTCTTGCAAAGATACAGATAAGTGAGTGAAATGCAAAAGAAAACTGATTTTATTTTCTTTTCCGAACGAGAGTATCTTTCGTCTGTCATCGAAGATAAGCCCTTTTATTCCTCATCTTGAACAAACCCGATCTTTCTTCTTGGCCTTTTTATTGAATCCTTAGACTGTAATTCTGCAAGTACAATACTAATGGCATCTAATTGAGCTCTCATAGATTCATTAATATCATTTTGATCATGCAGAATATCCTCAATATACAATTTCAAGCTTTCATAATCATTACGAAGTGAAACTATGTCATTTTTTAATTCTGTAGGAGACACTTTCGTTGTCATACAACGAAAAGCAGTAAAAGCACGCATTATATTGATATTAACTTGTATAGCTAATGGAGATCGGAGTACACTACTTAGCATAGCCACACCATTTTCCGTAAAGGCATAAGGGCATTTGCGTAAGCCCATAATGATAGAATTGGATGTCACAAATTGTGACTTCCAATCTGTAGCATCTTCACCATTTACTCTATTCACCAGTAGAGATGTTCTTAACAATTCCAGTTCTCCTTTTGTTAGTTGGAACATGAAGTCTTCAGGAAAACGCTCTATATTTCTCTTTACTGCCTGGTTAAGGACCTTTGTCTGTACACTATACATTGATGCCAGATCAAAATCAAGCATCACTCGCTGATTACGCATTACATAAATCTTATTCTGAATAAATTCAAGTTCGTTTTTCATAATAGTAGCTTCTTTTATTGCGTACAAAGATAAAGTAAAATAATGATATATCAAACAGCGGATGATAATTATATGAAATTTCTTTTAGCATACTTGTTTTTTTTGCTACCTTTGTACCCTATACTGATATAACCATGCATCCATTAGAGAAATTCAGATATTGTCCTTGTTGCGGCTCCGAAGGATTTCTGGTGGCAACAGAAAAGAGTAAGCAATGCGCTGCATGCGGCTTTGAACTGTTTATGAACCCCAGTGCGGCAGTGGCTGCCTTGATCACCAACGAACGAGGGGAGTTGCTCGTTTGCCGACGGGCAAAAGAACCGGCTAAGGGAACTCTCGATTTACCCGGTGGTTTTTGCGATATCGGTGAGACGGTAGAGGAGGCGATACGTAGGGAAGTGATGGAAGAGACGCATATCTCCCTTGCCGAGATCAACTATCTCTTCTCATTACCTAACAGTTATATGTATAGCGGATTGCCCATCCCTACCCTCGACATGTTCTTTGAAAGCACCGTCTCTGTGTTGACTGATATCCATGCGGATGATGATGCCATAGAACTGCTATGGATGCGGAAAGAGGATATCAATCCCGATGAATTCGGTCTTGACAGCATCCGTAAGGCTGTCTCCCTCTGGAAAAGGTGACCTTTGAGCAAGGAAAAGGTGGCCTTTACACAAGGAAAAGGTGATAGACTCTCCGACTTTTAATCACTAATACTCGACTAATTAAGTATTGATTAGTGGACTTTTATGTACTAATAGTCGACTAATCTGGTATCGATTAGTCGACTACTAATGGTCAATACTCACCACATAGGGTATGTCTGTAGGGAAGGGAATCATTCGGGGACAGGTATCCGAAGGGGCCCTGTCCCCAGAATAGACTCTTGAAATTGGGGACAGGGCCGCAAGCAGACCTGTCCCCAGCTCAAGATATCCCCAGTAAAGAGAAATTACTTCTTAACAACTTTCTTGCCGTTCTGGATCACCACACCCTTATAGTTCTCACTCACGCGCTGTCCGGCGAGGTTGTAGATAGGTCCATCGAGTTTCTCTGCAGATACGGATGTAATACTTGCAGGATCAGTCTCATCGAAGAAGAAACCGGAAATACCGAAAGAGTTTTTATTGCCCAACAAGTAATAATTTACATCTTTCTTTACCTGCCATGTAACGTAGGCAAAAAAAGCCTGGTTAATATTGGTGTCCCCTTCTGCAAAAACAAGTTCATAATTGTCATTGATCTCCCATTTTAAGCAAGTAGCCGGTTTACTTTCTCCTTCACCGACCTCACCATGGAACTCATATGTATTGTTATTACGGAATCCCTGAATCGTCAAATCACGGATAGCACTAAAATTAGTTCCGTCAACTACAAATACAGTTCTACCTGCTTGGTTCTTATTAACCCAGATACCAGCTGTGATGTAGCCGTCTTTCGATGGAGTGAACATACAGTAGAATCCCTTGGCAGGAGCCTTACCGCAGTCAGGTGTCCATGGAGTCTCTATCACACGGCGTGTCTCTGGATTATTATCAGTTACTTCAAAAAACTCCAAATAGCCGATACCACCACTGCCGTTCTTCGCCTTCAGATACTTGGTGAAGGTTGGGAAACCCTCCACACCCTTCAGAGCCTGACCACCATCATTACCTGCCATCTGTAAACCATTACTGGGTCTTTCAGCAGCATCACCTGTATCAGGAGTGGAAACCACCTTCAGTTTAACGCTGGTAGTACCTGTTTCCATGATCCAACTGGTCATCTCTATTTTACTTGCTTTAGCAATTATTGAAGACCAATCACCAGACGTCTGACATTCATCTCGTGTTCCAGCAGGAAAAACAAAAATAGATGGATCGACCTTTAATAAATTATCATCTGCGACTTTTGTTGGATTATCCAATGTTGTGGTAATCAGCGCCTGTATATCATCCGTATTCGGATCCCAGATCTCACGCTGAGCACTGGCACTCATTGTTACAAATGCCACACAAATAAGAGTAAAGATTTTCTTCATAAGCTTATAAATTTTATTTATTTAAAGGATTCGATTAGTAATACTATAGACTATCTATACGAGATAAAACTGAGAGAAAAGTAACCCTCATGATAACAGATTAGTAACAC
>JAEEZP010000152.1 GCA_016291915.1 Prevotella sp.
CCTGTCTTCTCGAACTTTCTCTTGAATTTCTTCAACGCTCTTTCGATGTTCTCGCCATCTTTAACTGGTACAATAATCATGCTTTTGCTTTAAATTTTAATATGTTAGACTTTTATTTATTATCAACTTTTCGCGTTTCCACGATTTGCGGCTGCAAAGTTACATCAAAATTATCAAATACACAAGTTTTTACTCCTTATTTTTGAAAAATTCTTCAAAGGAACCCCTCTGAGTGTACCTTCGCTTAACGCAGAATGTATTTTGCCAACCAGGAGTTTAGGTTATTTCTATTAAATTCTCGAGTTTGTACTATTCATCATGATAATGTGCAATAATTGTCTTAACCGTAACCCTTACGGTGAACAGTTGTTATGATTACCATTGCTGTGCGCCAGTATGGCGCAATGGAGTGTCATGTACCGGCACAGTAGTGCGCCTGTATGGCGCAATGGTGTTTTAAGGATAATTACGCAACGAGTTCTTCCTTACGGACAACTTTCAGATTACACCTATCCATTCATCATCATATCCTTCTGTCTTAGTTGACATAGGACGGTTTATATCATATAGAAATTATTTTTCGGCAGAGGAACATTTTTTTATTTCATTACTGCCTTCGTAGCCTCACGCAACCAGTCACACTCCTCTTCATTGAGATAAGGCGACAAACGATCATACACCATCTGGTGATAGTCATTAAGCCAAGTGATTTCCTCATCGGTCATCATAGAGAACGCTATCGGTGCGGTATCGATAGGACAAAGTGTCAACGATTCAAACTGCAGGAACTGTCCGGCATCGGTTTTGATATATGGTTTGATGAGCAACGTATTCTCCACACGCACGCCGAACTTCCCTTCCAGATAGATGCCCGGTTCATCGGTCACGGTCATACCCGGCAACAGGGGTGCCGGCTTATACTCCATACGGATCTGGTGCGGACCCTCATGGACGTTCAGATAACTCCCCACGCCATGCCCTGTGCCGTGCAGGTAGTTATACCCCTCACGCCACATGTCTTTACGAGCCATCACATCCAGTTGTGTACCACTGGCACCTTCGGGGAACTTCAGCATTGCCAGTTGGATATGTCCTTTAAGCACCAAGGTATAAACCTTCTTCTGTTCCTCGGTAATAGGTCCCAAGGCGATGGTACGCGTGATGTCCGTTGTACCATCCAGATACTGCGCTCCGCTGTCAAGCAACAGCAATCCCTCCGGTTTCAACTCCACATCTGTCTCCGGTGTTGCCTCATAGTGAACGATAGCTCCATGCTCCTGATACCCTGCTATTGTATCGAAAGAGATATCGCGGAATCCCTCCTGCTCAGCCCGTAAGGCCGTCAGTTTCTGATCAACAGATATCTCCGTCTGTCCACCCTGCTCCACCGCAGGTTTCAGCCATTTCAGGAATTTCACCAGCGCTATGCCATCTTTTGTCATGGCCCGACGGAAGCAGTCCTGCTCTGTCTCCGTCTTAACGCACTTTAAGAAAGGGATGGGCGATGCTCCTCTGATAATCTCTTTGGCGTTACATTTTTTATATAAGGTATAGTTGATTTCGTTCGGGTCGAGTAGGATCGTGTATTCAAAATAGTTACGTAGTCCGTCTCCCACCTTATTATAATCATCCACAGCAACATTATTCTCCCACAGATAATCCATCACTTTCGCATCAAGTTTACGCTGATCGACAAAGAGTGTCACCTTCTGTGTATCTATCAGCACATAACTCACGAACACCGGATTACAATGAACATCCGAGCCACGCAGGTTCAACAGCCAGGCAATATCATCAAGGGCAGCCACCAACATACCGTCGGCATGCTGCTCACGCAGTTTTTTACGAACCAATTGTAGTTTATCCTTGAACGACATACCCGTAAATTCTAAAGGTTGGATCACCACAGGATTCAGCGGGATAGCCGGACGGTCATTCCAGATGAGTGCCAATGGATCCCAGTTGGTGCGGATGGTGATACCGCCCTCTTTACGAAGATCCATTTTCAGTTGTTCCACCATCGACGTGCAGCAAACCATGCCGTCGATGCCTACCTCTTTATTACTGTCGTTAGCCAACACTTTCCCCAACCACTGGGCGATGGTGGGCGTACCCGGCATCTTCAGTTTCATCAGTTGAAACTCTGTGCCTTTCAACTGTTGCTCTGCCGCAATGAAATAGCGGGAGTCGGTCCACAATGCCGCTTCATTCATCGTCACCACGGCAGTGCCTGCAGAACCGTTGAAGCCACTGATCCATTCCCTGCCTTTCCAATGGTCAGGAACATATTCACCGTTATGCGGGTCTGTACTTGGAAAAATGAATGCACTGAGGTGCTCTCTGCGCATCTCTTCACGCAACAATGATAATCGCTCGTTGATATTCATAGGTATGATTTTGATAGTTCGACATGACAAAGGTAAATAAAAATCATTTTAAACACAAATTATTCTTAAATAAATATTGAAGATACACTATTTTTTACTACCTTTGCAACTACCGCAAGGAGACAAGGTATTTCACCCTTAAACCTACGATTAACCTTTTAATTAAAATATTAATATCACAGTTATGGCATTTTTAACTAACGACAAGTTAACCATCGTCGGCGCAGCCGGAATGATTGGTTCAAACATGGTTCAGACAGCCCTTATGATGGGTTTGACAAACGACATTTGTCTTTATGACGTATTCTCACCGGAAGGTGTTGCTGAGGAAATGCGCCAGAGCGGTTTCGGTAATGTGAAGATCACTGCTACTACCGACGCTAAAGAGGCATTTACCAACGCCAAGTA
>JAEEZP010000153.1 GCA_016291915.1 Prevotella sp.
CATCGTAGTTGGTGCTGAACTCTGTCTTGAGGAAATCCCTGATCTCATCATCATCCTCCACAATGACGATGGTCTTACGGCGTTTCTGCTTGTCGCTCTCCTCAGAAGCTGCATCCTCGTCGTATCCCTCCTCCAAGAGGGTATCCGTCTTGGTCAACTCCTGCGGCCGGGAGATCATCTCATCGGGTTGCAGATGACTGTTACCCAACGGGATGGTGACCACAAACTCGCACCCCACCCCGTTCTCCATGTTGTGAGCATCGATGGTGCCGTGATGCAGCTCCACGAGCGACCGTGTAAGATCGAGGCCGATGCCCGTGCCAACGTTGCGGTCATTGGCAACGGTAGGCAGCTGGTAGAACCGCTTGAAGATATTCTCCAGGTGTTCTTCGGGAATTCGCTCCCCGTCATTGAAGAACGAGATAAAGGCATGGCTGCTGTCGTGTGTCACGTTGATCTTCACCGTTCCTCCGGGCTTGGTGAACTTGAACGCGTTGGAAAGGATATTGACGATGACCTTGTCGAAGTTACTCCGGTCGATCCATACTGGAAGGATGTCGGTATCGTAATGGTATTCGAACTGGATAGTCTTGGATTTCGCCTGCTGGCTGAACATCGTGTATATATCATTGACGAAACCGATGAGGTCTGTCTCGCACATATGCATCTTCATCAGACCTTTATCGATCTTTCGCAGGTCCATCATCTGATTGATCAGTCCGAGGATACGCTCGGCATTGCGCCGCATCGTCTCATAGAGGCTGTGCCGCTGGGGATCCTTGTCTTGTTTCATCAGCGACTGCAGGGGGGTGACGATCAGCGTCATCGGCGTGCGTATCTCATGACTGATGTTCATGAAGAAACGGAGTTTCGCATCGGCCATCTGCTCGGCATGCTCGTACTCCTGCATACGCAACTGATCCTGCAGTTTCCGCTGTTTGCTACGGATGAGGAGCCACACACACAAGGCTGCCAACAACAGATAGCAGGCGATCGCCCAGAAGGAGGCATACCACGGCATGTGCACCTTGATGGTGAACTTACGCACATCCGTCTCCTGTTGGTTGTTGATGGCTTTGATGCGGAAGCGGTAGGTGCCCGGTGACAACCGGCTGAAGGTGATCTCGTTGACACCGGTCTGCAGACGTATCCATTCCTCATCATTGATGCTGTAGAGATAGGTGATATGCTCGGGATTGTCGTAAGTGAAGGTTGACAGCTGCAGGGTGAAGGAGTTGTCATTATAGTTCAGGTCGAAACGGTTGGAATTGATGACAAGACTGTCGGTAACCGTATATCTGCCCGACTTCACGCCGGCCGTGACAGGTGTCTTCCCTAAGATGAGTCCGGTAAGATAAACCTTGGCTTTCCACTCCTGCGGCTGTATGTCGGAGGGGTTGAACCAGCTGATGCCGCCGGTGCCGCCGAAGATCAGATCCCCCGAGGCGTTCTTAGCCACGGCACCCTCGGTGAACTCACTGCCTTGCAGGCCGTTATCCACGTAATAGTTGTTGCACGTCATCTTATCCGGGTTGAAGCAGCACAGTCCCTGATAGGTGCCCAGCCACAGGTTTCCTTTTTTGTCGCTGATCACGGAGGCGATGCTGTTCGTGGGCAGACCGTCTTTCGTGGTGTAATAACGGTCTTTATGGGTGTGGAGGTCGTAGCAGTAGAGTCCTTCGTTGGTACCCTGCCATACCCTGTCACGGGCATCGACATACACCGACCGCGTGAAGATATTACTGTTGGGACAGTTTGTCCCTAAGGTGTTGACCCAACTGTCGTTCTTGATATCATAACAGGAGAGACCGATGGAGCTGGCAACGAAGAGCTTACGCTCATCGCGGGAAAGACAGAGATAGGTCAGGAAGTTATTCGGAAGGCTGTTTACCTTACGGTTGGTGTCCGCCCCTTGTTTCATCGCATAAACCTCCTTCTTACCCGTCCCGGTATTGAGACGGATCAGTCCGTAGCCCATCGTGGCTATCCACACATCACCATCAGCGGTCGTCGCAATGCCAAAGACACTGACGTTCTTATCCAGTTGTAAATCCACAGGATGCCACTGGCCTGACAACGGTTCTATCCACCCACATCCCTGGTTGTAGGATCCCAGCCAGATACGCCCTTTGTTGTCTTCAGCCATCGAAAGGATGGTGGAAGGACAGTTGACAATATGGCGGGCAGAGGAATAAGTGCCGTCCATCAGATAGAGTCCGTCCTTATCCGTACCGATCCAGTGGCGCCCATGACTGTCGACAAGAAGACTTGTCACACAGTTGGAGCCGATGACATTGCGCTGCCCCAGGCGCTCACCCATATAACCGAAGTTCATCTTAGCCTTGGGCTGCATGAAAAGACCTTTCTGCAAAAAACAGATCCAGATATTTCCGTTACGGTCTTCGAGAATAGAACTGACCTTACCCTTCTTCAGGTCCATCTGATTGCTGTAGAAGGGATTATCCGTCAGCTGGTCTGTCTGCGGATCGTAGATGACCACTCCCTGACCGTCACAGCCCAGCAGGAGCTGTCCGTTGTGCGCCGTATAAAACGTACGTATGGATAAGCCCGCCGTCTTGCCGATGAGCTCGAAACGCCGTTTGTTATCATCAAACTGGTAGATGCCTTTCCCATAGACAGCAGTGTAGATGTTGCCTTTCGAATCCTGCTTGATCTCCATCAGCATCGACTTATGGTCAGGGTCCTGGAAAAACGCCGTGCGACGGTTACCCTCCACAAGGACAAGACCATTGCTCTCGGTGAGGATCCAGAAACGCTCCATGGAATCCTCCAGGATATACCTCACAAAACTCAGGTTACCGCTCAGTTGCTGGTCTGTCTGCATCGACGTGTTCTTCTCATCAATGCGCAGGATGCCATAACCGGAGGTGCAAGCCAGCATAACACCCTTGCTGGTCTCCATCAGATAATGTATATAGGTGACTATCGGATGACCGTCGGCATCCTTTAACCGGAGATCACGAAACTGCGCTCCGTCGTAGCTCTGTACCGTAAAGTTATTCCCCACATAGATGGTACCTTTACGGCTCTGGGTGACACAGTTGATATAGTTACCGCTGAGACCCGACTGCTCATCCTCTTTTTTATAGGTATGAAACTGATATCCGTCATAACGGGTCAAGCCATTCTGTGTCGCCACCCAGATAAAACCGTCGGTGTCTTGAAACACCTGTGTCGCCATATTGCTGGACAACAGGTTGTCGGTGTTGAAAAGCTTACCCGACTGGGCAGAAACACATAAGGTAACAAATAATGTCAATATAAAAAGTGGAATTCTACGCGTCATCTCCTAAATGTTACATGTTTTTGCAAATATAAGGGAATTACGCAAATCTTCCAAACGAATGTTACAAAAAATAAAAAACGGGAAACATAGCAGTTTGGATAATTTAACTTTTGGGGTTACTTTTGCAAAAAAATTTGTGCGACAGGAGATGCGCTTCCCTGAGAGAGGGTTCAGTCATCGTCCTGCACATGAGAAAAAATAATTGATAATCCTCTAACTTTATTACTTACATTCCAATTAATATCTGATATCAAAGGATATGTTTTTAAGAAAAAAATTATCAACTACATGGTTGTTACTGGCCTTCTGTAGTGTTAGCGCGTTGTCACTCCATGCTCAGGAGACAACCCTGTCACCGCTGCATGTGGAAGGCCCTTTCCTCGTTGACGCCAACGGTGTCAGGCACAATCTTCACGGATTTGCCCAGACATTCAGTCCCTATTTCAATGAGAAGGGTACCCAATGGAACAATTACGACGTCAACGGGTGTCTGAACTACAACAAGGGTATCATCGACAAAATCATGAATGCCGGATGGAAGATGACTTTTGTCCGCCAACACATGGACCCCTACTGGTCGAACACCCCGGGCGTAAGCACCACGGGGGAGAATGACATCTCTGCTTTCGACTTCAACCGTTTCAAGACGTATCTCGACCAGGTGTTCATCCCGATGGCTGAGTATGCCATCAGCAAAGGGCTCTATGTCGTCATGCGTCCACCGGGCGTCTGCCCTGAGAAGATCTATGTTGACGGAGAATATCAGGATTACCTGCTGAAGGTATGGAAACATGTGGCACAACAACCCAAGCTGAAGAATAACGGGGCTGTCATGTTCGAGCTTGCCAACGAGCCGATCGGCATATATTATAAAGATGGTACGCGCGCGGGAGATCAGGAGATGACCGAATACTTCCAGGAAATCGTAGACACCATCAGACATTACTGCGACAATATCCTGCTGATTCCCGGACTGGGATATCAGTCGAACTATGCAGGGTTTGCCAAATATCCCATCAAAGGGGAGAATATCGGCTATGCCGTACACTGCTACCCCGGATGGTATAACGGTGGTCATGGTGATGACGAGGTGGTGGTGAACTACCGTGAATTCAAGAGAGGCTGGGATGCTCAGATCATGCCCGTGGCCGTCGATCATCCTATCGTGGTGACGGAGATGGACTGGGCTCCTTCGAAATACGCCCCGCTATCGTGGGGAAAATCAGTTACCGGTGAGGCAGGAAAGACCGGCTTCGGGGCAAACTTCAAACGCATTGCCGATGAGACATGCAATGTGAGTTGGCTGTTGTTCACCGGTGGGGACCAACTGGCGAAATACGATGACAACGCCGCCGACGGGCAGACTTTCCTCACAGATCCTGAGGCTTGTCCGCGTCCCTGCTACCGATGGTTTCAGTATTATGCCTCCCAGGAATATGCCGATCTGATCAATCAGCCGGATTACCGTCCTGAGTTGAAGGAAGAACCTCTCTTCTCCTTGACGGAAGAGTATTTCAACCCCAATATCTGGGAGCAAGGCACATTTGACGAGGCTACCGGTTGTATGAAGACAGGAAAGTACGGTTTTGGCGGCTGGCAATATCCTCAGGGTGTTGACTTGTCGAAATCGAAATACCTCGTCGTGGAACTCCATCAGACACAATCATGCGGCACC
>JAEEZP010000154.1 GCA_016291915.1 Prevotella sp.
ATACCCAATGCGAAAGAAAATGCAGTTTATTGGTTAGAGAAGCGATAAGAATGTAGTTTCGATTTATTTCGAGATTTGTAAGTTGCTGCGAATAATTTATTAAATAATGATAAATTTAGGCGAAAAAAGAAAAAAAACGCAACAATTTGTTGTTATTTAAAAAATTCTTTGTATATTCGCAGCAACTTAATATACTACATTCGAACTATCTCTAAACAATAATGGTTGATTTCGGTCAGTTATACGACAAACATGTAGATAACCTCTTTGCCTTCGGATCTCGTTTTACGAATGACAGAGAGATGATAAAGGACTGTATCCAAGATGTTTTTGTAAAGTTGTACACCAAGAAAAATATCTTAGACAGCGTCAATAATATTGACAGCTACCTATATGTATCCCTGAAGAACAGAATCAATGATGAGTTCCGCCGTAATGTCCGTTTGTGCGACAATGAGATAGACGACAGTATGATGCGCGGTATTGCCGAGACGGATGAGTATAACCGTGAGCGGATGGAACGTGAGCAGTCACTGACAGCCTTTGTACAGAAATCCTTTGATCAGTTGTCTCCCCGCCAGCGTCAGATTATCCGTCTGTATTACCTTGAGCAACGGAAATATGATGAGATCTGTCGTATCATGGGTATCAGTTATCAGAGTGTTCGTAACCTGATGCATCGTAGTATTTTGCGTTTACGTAATTTTTCCACGAAAACAAACATTTTTATTTGAGTACATAAGGGGGAGTATGGCGTCTTTATAATAAAGATCCCATTATGTCAAGTGAAAAAGAGAACTTAACCCACGGTAACAATAATTACGTAAGAAGATATATTTGTAAAGATATCTTTCCATTGACTGTCACTGAGAAAAAGAAGCTCAAGACAGACATCCGGATAGCTATACGAAAAGCGGATAACTGAAAAGTATTAAATAAAAAAAGAGCACTCGAAAGTGCTCTTTTTATGTGTTTAGATGAACCAGTCGATTAGTCAAGCAGACTCTTCTTTCCTTTCAGCGTATCGTGGTTGTTACGCAGGTCGGTCCAATCCACCTTCTGGGTAGTGCTGATACCATTGATGTACTTCTCAATGTTGGTGTATCCGTCACCGGTACAGTCTTTATTGGCATCTGAAGGATCGTTCGGGTTCAGACCGTTCTTCTTCTCCCATGCGTCGGGCATACCGTCACCGTCAGAATCTTTATATGCCTTTCCTTTATAAGTTGGATAGCCACCCATCTGACGAGGATCAGTAATGATACCCTTCTTGTAACTGTCTTTCGGCAGACGACGATACTTGAAGAATCCTTCGTCGTTCATAGTCTTTGGAGACAGACCCCACATATCACCGTAAGGATTGTCTTTCGGCAGTTCCTTCACGTAGTATGCCTGACCGGTCTTTACCTCTTCGATAATACGCTGGTCAACGATATCACGGATAGGCAGGGTAGCACCTACATTCTCCATGACGTAATTGAAGGTCTTGTCACTGTCGATAATAGTGAGGGGAGGCATGGCAAACGGCTCGTTGCTACGCATCACGGCAGCTTCTGTCGGGGTGAGTTTACCATCACCGTCAGATGTCTGAACACCACCGTCCCAGTTGTTCCTGGTTACTCGCTCATTGCCTTCCATGATGTTTCCTACAGCATAGACACGTCCGAACTGTCTGTATGGGAACAGTTTCTGACTACGGCTCTCTGCCTTGATGATACGATGGCCTACAGGAGAATCTTTCGGAGTCAGAGGACCTGGCTTGTAGTAGTTGTTGATGAAGTTAGACATCGTGCTGTACTCACCACCGTCGGCTGTACGGTGTACCCAGTTATAGACCACGTTGTTGATGAAGTTGAACACACCACCCCAACCGATAGAGGGGTTACGTCCGGTGTTGTCAGCCCACAGGTTACGCATGAAGGTAGAGTTCTCACCACCGATGGTTGATCCGAAAGAGTGGTTCCAGGTATCCAAAGCCTTTGCAGAGATAGTATTCTGTATGGTCACGTTCACGGTCGGACTCTTACGAGAGGCTTTTCCGTCGTGCATATCATACATATGACGATAGAAAGAAATGTTCTCATCCAAACCCCACTCACAAGAACAGTGGTCGATCATGATGTTTCCTACAGGGTTACCGCCGAAGGAATCCTCACGGTCCCATACCAAGGTCTCACCTCTACGGAAACGCATGTGACGTACAATCACATCGTGGGTATCCACCTGGAAAGAACCACCGGCAATGCAGACACCGTCACCGGGAGCTGTCTGGCCAGCTATCGTGATATAAGGAGCACGAACATAGATAGGTGATTTAAGACGGATAATACCGCATACATTGAATACCACAATGCGGGCACCGCCTTGTTCGCAAGCCCAACGGAAAGAACCGGGACCGGAATCGTTGAGGTTGGTAACTACCAATACCTTACCGCCACGACCGCCGAAGGTGTACATACCGCCACCCTCTGCACCGGGGAATGCAGGAATCTTAGCCTGACGCAAATCATATGGACGGCTGGCCCAGGGCACGTATGGACGTCCTTCCATCGCTTCCTTTACAACAATCGGGAATGCGACTTCCCAAGCAGAGTCGGCATGGTTTTTCCAAGCTTGTTTCAAAGAGCCCACCAATTGAGCTGCTTCATCGGTCAACGAAGGATATTGTGCGAAGGAAACAGCACTGAATCCTACCAAAAAAACAAATAGTAAACCTATTTTCTTCATAATTTAATAATATAATGTGTAATCTATTTTCAAGACGTAGATTAGTGCGAAATGTACTTACATGTAAAATAAATACAATAATTAGATGGAGAAAAAAGCTTTTTGTCTAATAACAAAAACGGTTTGTAATACAATTGTAACATCATTTACCTATGCCAAAGTACTTTTTATCTATATCTTTACCAAAAATTATCAATTACTACGATGACAGAAAACAATTATAATACCGTCGATTCGCAGAATCAAAACGACAGTAAGACAAGGAAAAATCCTAAAGTGGCTATTGTCATGCCTTGTTACAATGAAGAGGAGGTACTCCCCCTTACCTATGATCGTCTGCAGAAAATCGTTGTAGAACTCAGTAAAGAGGATGTGCAGACCAGTCTGGTATTCGTTGACGACGGCAGTAAGGACACTACCTGGCAGCTTATCGAACAGATGTGTAAGAAGGATAGTCATGTGTGTGGTATCAAACTGTCGCGTAACGTGGGTCACCAACGTTGTGTGTGGGCAGGACTTTCTGAGACGGTGGAGAAGTTTGATGCTATGATCTCTATCGATGCTGATCTGCAGGATGATGAATACACGATCATCGATATGGTACATCAGTATAAAGACGGATGTGATGTGGTGTATGGCGTGAGGAAACAACGTACCACCGACAGTTTCTTCAAGCGTTGGTCAGCACAGATGTTCTACAAGCTGATGCGCCAGGCCGACAGTGATATCATCTATAACCATGCTGATTACAGACTGATGAGCCGGCGAGCTGTAAAAGCCTTGATGGAGTATCCGGAGCGTAACCTCTTCCTGAGGGGGATGGTCAGGAAAATAGGCTTTAAGGAAGGATTTGTGTACTACGACCGTAAGGAGCGTGAGGCAGGAACCACAAAATATCCGCTCTCGAAGATGATCCGTCTGTCGTTCGACGGTATCACCTCCTTCTCTGTAGCGCCCTTGCAGTTTATCACGGTGGTAGGACTTGCGATGATGTTCATCTCTGCCATCGCCATTATCTGGGCGATCTATGAGTATGTCAAAGACCATACCATTCAAGGATGGACTTCCATACTCGTATCTTTGTGGTTCATCGGTGGGGTGGTAACGACAGCACTCGGTGTTATCGGAACCTATATCGGAAAGATTTATGCGGAGGTGAAGCGACGTCCGCATTATTTCGTGGACCGCTCCCTGAACCTGTAGAAAAAGATTCTCGACTTTTGTTCGGTCATCTTTTTGACAGTGTGGGATATGGGAACAAGCTGATACTTGTTTCCATATTTCTCTTTAAAGGCTTCTTGTTCTTTCTCCGCTATCATCAGGATGCCTGATGCAGGCGTCTCCACATGCTTCCTCTGTTCTGCGGTCTGTCTCTTCTTCTCAAACGACAGGATGCGGTCACGCAGGTAGTAGTTCGTACAGTAGAAATGCAGGAAGGGATCTGAGATGTAAGAATAGATATCCTCGTTGGGGAAAGCGGCGGTGATGTAGTTGGCCAGCGGTCGGTCGTATTTCTTCTTCACAGACAGAGGGACGATGAGGCCGTCAACCAACAGATAGATGGCTATCACACACACGAATGCCCACTTTACTTTTGTCCGTAAACTTGGGATGACCTCCATGATATATATAAGGTATTCTGCCAACAGGTAGGCCATGAAGGGATAGCAGGGCAACAGATAGGTACTGCGCTTGCTGGCTGGGATACAATAGAAGAAGAGGATGAGCAGGAATGCCAACCAGGAATAACATCTGATGGAAGGTTGGGGGAGTTTCTTTTTCGTGATGGCATTTTTGGCACGTTGCAGGGAAAGGGTTCCTTTAGGTAGGAAGAACAGGGAGGCAAGGAGTGCTGCTGTCCATGGCAGCCATCCCCATGCCAGTGTCATGAAGTTATACCATAGGGGCTTCTCATGTGAGGAATAAGTCATCTGTCCGGTGAATCTGCCGAAGTTCTCTTCCATAACCAACTGTAGGAAGATGTCCCCTCCTGTCTGATACGCTGACCAATACCAAAGGGCGGGCAGGACAAGTGCGAGGAGGGTGCATATCGCCACTTTGACAATCGGCAGGAACCTCAGTCTGTACAGTAATAAATAGACACCGATGACCATCGTCGGCAGGATAATCCCCACAGGACCTTTCGTCAGGGTGGCGGCACTCATGCATAACACGGCCCATAGCGGCAACCCTTTACAGCCACGTGCAAACCAGTTGTAGTAGAGGTAGATGGCAGCAACGACAAAGGTGGTCAGCAGCATATCCACCCTGCACACATTACCGGCTCTGTGCAACTCAAAGGCGGTCAGGGCAAGCAAGGCTGTCAACAGTCCCTTGCGCCGGTCACTGTGCCTTGTGAAGAAAAAGAACGTAGCAACGATCAGGGCAATGAAAGCTATTGCTGAGGGCAGTCGTGAGAGATATTCATTCATCACGCCCGTCACCTTATACAGCGAGGCGATGCACCAGTGTAACATTGGGGGCTTATAGGCTAAGTCACCACCGTTGTTCATCGGCAGTATCCAGTTGCCGTCCTGCAGCATTGTCACAGCAACGATGGCTTCTCTCGGTTCTCCCTTGGTATAGAACTCCGTAGCTCCTAGGAAAGGGAGCATGGTGAGGGCAGCAATCAGTGCCACGATGAGTCCTGTCTTTCGAATATCGCGATTCTTCATTCCTTTTTACTATTAAGAGTTATCTCATTGTGCAAAGATACGGATAAGCGAGAGAAATGCAAAGGAAAGCGCAGACTTTCTTTGCATTTCAGAGCGTGAGTATCTTCGGCGAAGCCAAAGTTACAGGATAAGCGAGAGAAATGCAAAGGAAAGCGCAGATTTTCTTTGCATTTCAGAGCGTGAGTATCTTCGGCGAAGCCAAAGGAACAATTAAGTGAGCGAAATACAAAATAAACTTGTCATTTTTGGCCATCTCGATGTTGGCATTGCCTGTGGTGATGAGCATCTTTTAATATCATACTTTGATGGGGTATGAAAATCATACTAGAATTTGTACCTATAACCTATTCAATCGGGCAACTACAAGTTTTTCATACGCTTGTTTCTGCTCTTCGCTGAGAAAGGACTCTTTGATGAGTTGTTGCCATCGGGGAAGTGCCTTGTGAAGGCTTTTGACGAGACGCTGCACCACATTTTCTTCCAGTCCCATTGTTTTTGCAGCATACAGGAAGTCGTTCATACGAAGTTTTGTCTTCTTTCCTGAAAGAGTGAGCGCCAGTTCCTCCTTGTCCTTCGGATTAGCAATGGCAACATTAAGAAGGTCATAAGCAGGAGTTAGCTGATATCCCTCTGATGGGCGGTAGAGTGAGAAATTCTTTAGGTGCATATCATTATTGCCTGTGACAAAACAGAAGAGCAGTATTTGCATGTAATTCGTAAGGTCGAGTTTGGGTGTATTGCTGTACTGTGAGATAGTCTTCGCTATCTGTTCATGCGATCCTTTGTATTTATATTCTGTAGGGTGCAATGTTAGCTGGCACAAATCCTCCATGTCAATCTTCTCGCCATTCTTGGTACGGTCAATACGTTTTGTGATGTATCCCAATTTTCCATCAGCCAGACGGATAAGGCTATGTGGCACGACACTTATCTTTACGGCTTCGGCGAGGTGCATCGTTAGGTCTTCATTTTCTGGCAGCTGTTCGTAAATATCTGTCTGAGGTTTGAATATATAGTCGCCCCATAGTCCCACGATGGTCAGACGGCTACAACCTTCGTGTTTGCTGAGGTTAAGCGAGAGTTTGGGCTGAACGCCTGTCAGCGATGTTTGGGCACGGATTATTTGCTCGGCCAGTTGGTCGAGTTCCTCATGTCGATACTCCAATAAAGGCACATCCTTTGTTCCGAAAAACTTTCGTGCACAACCTGGATGAAAGTCTTTCTGACCCTCTTCCAATTCTTTGTAACAATACAGACATTTACACACGGTCACCTCCTTCTTTGTTTATGGGCACAACACTGATTGAACCTATACACTCTTTACAACATAGCAGCAGTAACGACATACGGTCAAGAATGCTGATGTCGGTGTTGCGAAGTGCCACATCAAGCAACCAACCTTCTGGTATCAAACCGTCAAAGAATGGGAATAGTACAGGACTTACAAATGGCTCTGTTTGTAATGGGAGTGTCAGACTGACAGGCTGCGCACCTTCATGTGCAAGATACGCTTTGTCGTAGCAGAATCGGTACTCGCCACCATCTTCTGTCAAGATGCCAGCAAAGATTCCCTTTCGATAAATCTCAGCTTGTCTCATTGCTTTTTGGTTGCTGTTAGTTCGTAGTTAAACAAATCAAGTAGCTGGTTGACCTTGTCCATCCTTAACGTTGGCTTTCCCTGTTCAAGATTGCGCACAAAACACAAGCCTACCCCAGACTTCATAGCAAGGTCCTCCTGCGTAAGTCCATATTCCTTGCGCAGCGCCTTAACTACCACTGATAATTTTGTCTTTTCCATACAAATTATATTATTTCGAATGCAAAATTACAATAATATTTGTAAATTACATCACTTCTAATATAAAATGTATGTATTTTAACACTTTTATATGGTTTCTGCTATAGTTTTTCTATTTCGGCGGATCGCATAATCACTATTAAGGACATCAGGATGACATATCCCGATGAACGGGTACCGACCCACGGCTATTGAGCGGTAACCGCTTTGCGGTTATTACCAACATGCCTGTGCCATTTGCTATATCATTGCCAAAATAAATATTGTTTTTTCCCATTCCATATTTTTTTGCTTAAAATGGAGTTTGCCTTCATATTTTGTTTAATGCATTTATAATCATTGTGTTATGCTTATGAAGGCAAAAATTTTGCCTTCATAAGCCTTCATAAAACCAAAACAACTTGTTTTACTTTAGAAAAGTGACTATTCTCAAGGGATTTTATCACCTTCATAAGACCAAAACAACTTGTTTTGCTCTCAGGATAGTGATCACTTTCATGCAAAATGCTAATCAATCTGCGTGTCTGTGATAGTCATACCCTGTCTCCACAATCTGCATCGAAAACAAAGGATTTAGCTTGAAATTATGAAGGCAAAATTTTTGCCTTCATAATTGTAATATACTGAATGGCAAATTGTTATGGGAGTAATGAAGGCAAAACGGTTTTTTGATCTTTTTATGTGAACAGGCGTCAGATGCCGTAGGACAGTCCGGCATGTACTCCCACACTTGGCAAAATAGCCGGTCCCAGGAAGATCTTTGCATTTTTAAACAGGCGGAAGGCTATTCCCGGTTGCCAACTGATGGCAAAGTCAATATCTCCTTTCTTAGCCATGTCGGTTTTCGCCGTTACCTTATAATAATAAGCTCCACCTATCATGATGTCGCTGTACAGAGAGAAACGACTCCTCTTTATCTGTTTGCCATAGTGATAATATGCCATAATATGCCAATGATAATAGTCGGCAGGAACAGCATCGTCGTATCCGCTACCATGCCCTAATGCCAATCCCAGCACGCTCTTGTCGGTCAGGTGGTAACCAATCGTCAAGTCGGTATAAGTCATACCGAACTGTGGGGATATTCTGACGGAGGCTCCTATTTTCCCTTTCATGGAATTCTGTTCAGCAGATGTTGTTGAGGCTGATGACTGCGCCATAGCTGTCATTGCCAATAACAGGATGGCAGTCATCAAGATACATTTTTTCATTTTTCGTTTTACTTATTGTGTAGGGGTTCATGTAAATTCATAGGCAAAGTTAACCTTATTTTTTTTAATCTCCAAATGATTATTCTAATATAATAATCACATCATAGTTCCGATTAGAAACTCAGTGTTAGACCAATGCGAAAAATACCAAGACAGCCATATCCTAATTCTCCGAAACAGCTGAGTCCTCCCGTTCCAACCTGTAATCCAATGGCTGAGACATGGTATGCCAAACGGTATCCAACCTTATCCAAAGAATGATGGACGATAGGGACGGGGTCTGATAAAGGATCCTCTGTCGGTGGATAGTCATTATAGTAGTAGTCAAGGTGTCTTCGCATAAACCCCAGTGCGATTCCGGAATAACAGCGCCCTAACAACTCTTCACCCCATGTATATCTCACAGAGGGTAGAACGGCGAAATAGCGGCAACTTTTATAGGCATGGATACTCCCATAGGTACTGCGGTCATCGTATATGAAATCACCGAAGGAATAATCTGCGTCATTGTCATCTTTAAAGATACCCCATGCGGCAGTGGCACCCACTTCCCATTTCCTGTTCAGTCGGTAGTGGTAAGAGATGTCTGCGAATAGGAGTGATGCACCTATGATGTCACCACATTCCCAGTAACGGTCGTAGTCGTAGTTTCGCTGATCCTCGGGAAATACCAAGGAGGGTGTATTGCCAACCACATGGTTGTCGCCGATACCCACTCCTACGCTCAACGTATGTCGTTTCATGGGGGGTAATGGCTTGCGTATTTGCTTGTGTACATGGTTTCGTCGGGCATACCTGATGGAGTCAATTCTGTGTATGGAATCCTCTTTCTCAATGCCTGCCACAGGTCTGATATAATAATGTGACATCGATGGTTTTACCACTGCATTAGTAATTAGATCGATCGCCACTGGATATAGAAGAATGAGACTTCCCAAGGCTGTAGGATTGAAGGCTGTTTCCAACTCAATATCATGGAATGCGTGTGAGGGAGAGGTTATCCGTATGTGCTGACCGCCAAGATGTTTCCTGCTGACCAAAACTTGTGTTGGGAGATTTACATCCTTATAGGTATCTTTACTGGTTACAATAGTCACCGGCTCGTCTATGTCTCCATCTATAGTCACTTTTGCTGAAGTACCAGAAAGTATTGTGGCGCACGATGAGAATAAAGTGACAAGTAATCCTGTAATAGCACAATGACAGATAGTTCTGAGAAGTATGTCCCCTTTTATTTTTTCCATAGAAAAAGTGGTTAGTGCGGTTCGTTTATCAAAAAACGAGGACATAGCAAAACCTTGCAAGTTGAAATAAGAGATTTAACATTAATTACAGTTTTCCCGTTCCGCCGATAGCATATCATGATGAACGGGTCTTTCAAGCTTTTCTTTCCACTTGATATAGAGACTCAGCGAGTTTAGATAATCGGTATAAATCTTTATATACCTAACACTCGAGAATTTTATTTTCATTTTCCCGTCATCATTCGTCTCTGCATCTATGCTATTGATGACAAAGGATTTCTGAAAAACGTCACAAATAGTCCCAACAAAGATGGCATCATTCCAGTGTAAACCTATTACAATGAGTTGACCTAATCTTTTTATACTTTTGAAGAATTCTTGATGGTCTTCTATGTTAATTATGTTAACCAGTTCTATATCCTTATTGTAATCCACATATTTAAGTGGAATGATTTTGGATTTCATTGACTCTCTGTCGACTTCTTTCAAGTCTTTGACAAAATGCTTGTTTATAAAACAAAATCCATCAAGTTGATAATCTGTTTCATTGTTTTTTGTCACTATCCATTGATGACTCTCACCAAGAAGTACTCCATTAAAAGGGGTATTTCCGTACCTGTTGATTTTGTATTCTACTAGCTTCATATTTTCCATCTCATCTCATGTTACTCAGTGTTTTATATACCGAGAGTTAAAAAATACAATATTATTTGTTAGAAGCCTTTTCCTTTCCAATTGATATAAAGACTCAGTGATTTAACGTATTCGGTATTGATCTTTATATACCTTACTTTTGAATAGGCAATTCTCCTTTTACCCTCGTCATTTGCATCAGGGTCTATACTGTTAATAATAAAGGATTTTTCGAGTACATCACTTATTACACCTACAAAAAAGGTCTCATTTTTATGTAAGCCTATTTCTATGAGTTGGCCCAACGTTTTTAGACTTTTGAAGAAACCTTGGTAGTTTTCTATGTTAAGTTTGTTTATCAGTTCTATATCTTTATCATAATCCACATATTTAAGTGGGATGATTTTGGATTTCATAGACCCTCTATCTATCTCTTTCAAATCTTTCAAGAAATGCTTGTTTACGAAACAGATTCCGTCAAGTTCGTAATCAGTAATATTGTATTTTAATGAAAGCCATTGCCGTCCTTCATGAAGAATGACACCGAAGAATGGTTTCTTACCGTATTTGTTTATTTTATATTCTATTAGTTTCATAGTTTCTTAAAAAAATAATATTATTTATATCTTTTTCTTCTTTTGTCTCCTTTTTCTCCACCATTCTTATCCCTCTTTTTTCTTGCTTTTCCGTACTGATGCTTATTTTCATTGGCTTTATTGCGGTTTGTACTATGCTCTTTGTATGTCTTCAAATAATCATAGCTGTCATTTAGCAAATCTATGGTAGTATCAGATCAACCGGGGTCGGTTCTGAAATGATCCGTTTTTCCATCCGCCATAACTTCATATCTCCTCCTTTCTTGGTTGATACAATATTGTTGACTTTGACTTTTAGATTTTACTTAGCATTTGTATATCCTTGGCAAATATAGAGAATCTTTTACATCCTGCAAAGAGAATCACGTTTTATTTTGGTTCATCATTTGCTGTGAATAAGATAACTTCAATGATTATCCAAAGGAACGGATCATTTCAGCTCCGTCCCCATTTGATCCCGAGAATGTCAAGTTGAAGGAAGGCGAGAACAGCGTTGAGGTACGTAGCGGCAAACTCTCTGACAGTTGTACCTGGACGTATGATCCTAACGCGAAGGATGACAAGAATAAGAATTCCGGTGGCAGACTGGATGGGGCCGTGTAGTTATAAAAGGTGACCAATTCGATGAGAAAAGGTCACCTTTTTCGTTAGGAAAGACCACCTTTTTCGTTAGGAAAGACCACCTTTTCTTTTCAATTCTCGAGAGAATTCCCGGCAAAAGTGTACCTTTGGCCGGGCTTGTGGTACCCTTTTCTCTCCAATTCCTCTGTGCTCCAATCATGACAACCTTGTGACAACCTGTGACAGCCTCTGACAGGTTGCACGCCCTTTGCCACAGCGGGATGTGTCAACCTGACAACCTTTTTTGCAAAAAAACTATAGTAGATAAAAAAATGGGGTCTGGTCTGCGAAGACTGTCCCCCAATATGAAATTGTCTTGAAATACTTTCATCCACTCTTGACTTTTCATCGATGCGCTCTTGACTTTTATCCGATAATAGCTAAGAGTCATTGCGCTCTTTTCAAGGCGTTCTTGCATGAATTTCTCTGATATATTGCCAAATGTGCTAAAATACCTTAAATCTGTTTGCAATTTTTAAATTATTCAACTATATTTGCGGAAGAAAGTGTTGAAACGCAAATAAAAACAATCTACATGGAGCAACAAGCGGTAATAAAGACAGTTGGGGGACAGA
>JAEEZP010000155.1 GCA_016291915.1 Prevotella sp.
ACATCAATACCTTGCGCTTTCATTTCACTGCTCTTCTGCGACATGGCAAGTGTGGCGGAAGGAGCGAGTCTCTGTAGTCTGTCTGATAAATTTTTCATAATCGCTTCAATATTCTGCAAAAATAATACTATTCTTTTGATAAACGAAATATTTGGGGTATTATTTCTGCAAAAAGATGAAAAAGCAATAAAATAAAGGATTTTTAATCACGATTTGCTTACAGATGCAGGCTATGCCCCATCTTTTCTTTCTTCGTCGTGAGATACCTTATATTATATGGGTTGGGCGTCGTCTCTATAGGGATGTTCTCAACGATCTCCAGTCCGTAACTCTCCAATCCGACACGTTTGACGGGATTATTGGTGAGCAGACGCATTTTTCTGATGCCCAACTGACGAAGTATCTGAGCGCCACAGCCATAGTCACGTTCATCGGGTTTGAATCCAAGATGGATATTGGCATCCACCGTGTCGTAGCCTTCCTCCTGCAACTTATAAGCAGCAATCTTATTCATCAGTCCGATACCACGGCCTTCCTGCTGGATATACACGACAACACCCTTTCCTTCCTTTTCAATCATCTGCATCGCCTTGTGAAGCTGTTCTCCACAGTCACAACGCTTACTGCCCAGAATATCACCGGTGGCACATGAAGAGTGTACCCTTACCATGAGTGGTTCATCTTCCTCCCATTCACCTTTGATAAGCGCCATATGCTCCAGTCCGTTACTCTTCTGTCTGAAAGGTATCAGTTTGAAATGTCCGTAGTCGGTCGGCATGTCCACTTCCTCACCTTTAACCACCAGCGATTCATTCTTCAAACGATAGGCAATCATATCTTTGATGGTGATCGTCTTCAGGTCGTATTTCTCTCCGAAAGCCAACAACTCTGGCAGTCGTGCCATCGTGCCATCTTCATTCATGATCTCCATCAGTGCACCTGCCGGATAGAGTCCGGCCATTCTACAGAGATCGATAGCTGCTTCGGTATGACCACTTCTTCTCAAAACACCGTTTTCCTGTGCATAAAGTGGGTTGACATGACCGGGACGGCCGAAGGTCTGTGGCGTAGAGGCAGGATCTGCCAGTGCTTTGATGGTTTCAGCACGGTCATGAGCCGATACACCTGTGGAGCATCCCTCCAACTTATCTATCGTCACGGTAAAGGGAGTTCCTAAGACAGAGGTGTTGTCGTTCACCTGATGGGGCAAATCCAGTTCCTGACATCTGGATATAGTGATGGGTGCGCAGAGCACACCACGTGCATGTTTCAGCATGAAGTTCACCTTCTCTGCGGTGATTTTCTCTGCAGCGATAATCAGGTCACCTTCGTTTTCACGATCCTCATCGTCAACCACAATGACAAACTTACCTTCCTTGAAGTCTTGTACAGCTTCTTCTATCGTATTCAATTTAAGATTTCCCATACCTTATTATATAATTATACGTTGTGCATCTGATGGATGCGGTTGATAATCTCTGTATTTGTCTCTTTGATCGTTTTCAAGTCACGCAGCAGTCGTATTCTGAAAAACCACATACGGATATAGATAAAAAGGTTGACCGGTGTAAGTAATCCTACCACCACATTCAACCATTGTCTTTCAAACGGTCGTGTATGTGACTTCACCGACACAACAGGATATTTGTTGAGCAGTGTGAGAATCATCTTGTCTTTGGTGTTTGTAAGATCCTCGATCACCTGCTCCATGTCGGTGTTGATCCTTTCTATCTCGTTGTCAGGCTCGTATCTGAAGAACACGTTGATGACGTTCGGCAGTTTGTACAACTTGTGTTTATGAGCATAATCGGTCACCTCGTCATTGATCTTCTGCAGAGCCAAGGCATCAGCGGCGTAGTCGGGATCATTGATAATGACCTCTTTGGCATAAACATGACGTTTGAGACGTAGTCCCAGCAACTTCATGAAGAAGTTTCGGTATAGATCGATGTTGAATACCACGGAGTCGTTGTTAGCCTTATAAGTAACAAATGCTGCCAAAGGAGCCAATACCGCCGTTGAGATACTCTTGCCGAACCATACAGCCCACATACCACCTCTTGCCATACGGTAACCGGTGTTGTCTAATATGTAATATATAATGTACACGAGGACACTGATGATGACAGGAATACCGATACCTCCTTTCCGGATGATGGCTCCCAAGGGCGCACCGATAAAGAAGAACAGCAGACATGACAATGCCATGGTGTATTTGTTGATACCCTCAATACGGTGTTGACGGATTAGACGGTCACCGTCGGATGTGAGCATCGCCTTAAACTCCAGGTCGCTCATCTCATTCTGTACCCTGCCGAGCGCCGATGAGACAGCCTGTTGTTTCTTTTCGGTCGTCAACTTGCCGTAGATACTGTCGTAGTTGCAGCTTTTAGCCATCACAGCCTTGAGTGCTTTCAGTGAGTCTTTCTTCTCCAATGGCAGTTGATAGTAATGTGAACGCTTGGCATCGATGTAATAGATCCTTCCGATACTATCGTACTGATGGTTCAGTGAGTCAATGTCGTGATATATCTCAGAAAGACTCTTTCCACGGGCATTGTTAGAGATACTGCTTGCATCGGTAAGGCTAAAGTCAGCATCGAAATCCAATACGATCTTTTTCTCGGCGAATGTCTCTCGACGGTAAGGTACACTTGCACTGCCGGCCAACTCCTGACTCCTCATATTCTCAAACCACTCTCCACTATGCAGGGTCAGCAGCAAGTGTTTCTTCTCGGCTGTCGACTGCAGCATACCCGAATCGGCCAGGATAATGGCTGCATCTTCATAGCTGCCGTTCATCTGGTATATCATGATACCGTAAAGCATACCTGTCTTCGTGTCTTTCTTCTGTACATAGAGGTTACAGTTAGGGATGCCGTCGTAGAAGATTCCTTCTGGGATTTCCAGTTCCGGACTCTTCTGTTTCATCGAGATAAGCAATTGTGCAAATGATGTGTTGGCATTCGGTCCTACCACATTCTGGAAGTAGAACGAACCTAAAGCGATAAAGATGACGATGACGATGAGTGAGCGGAAGGTCTGCATCAGTGAGATACCTGCTGCTTTGATGGCCGTGAGCTCACTGCTCTCACCGAGGTTTCCGAATGCGATCAGTGAAGAGAGGAGGATGGCCAGTGGCAGCGCTTGTGGCAGGAGCATCAGTCCCATATACCAGAAGAACTGTGCCAGCACCTCCATCGAAAGTCCTTTTCCAATCAGCTGGTCGATATATCGCCAAAGGAACTGCATCATCAGTACAAACTGACAGATGAAGAATGTTCCTACGAAGAGCAGTCCGAACTGCTTGGAAATGAATATATCAAGTTTTTTGACTCCTATCATGACGTGTCTCAACTGATTGCATGTGTTGCAATCAAAGTGCAAAGTTAATGCAAATCACCTTGAGAACAAAATAAATTAGTAATTATTAAATCTCCACGGCTATTTTTCTTATTTTACAATCCGGTGGAATGATGGAGCCGTTCAAGGTTTTTCTCCCACAGGTCGTAAATGGTATCAAGATCATCTTCCTCAGCAAAGTCTGTGATGATCAAGATATAGTCACCGGTGATGTCGCTACGCACAATCTTCAGTTCCCAGTAAGCATTTTCATCGGTGTCGTCGTTCCACGCAAACCGGATGACGTCGTTTTTCATATAGGTAATCAGGGATGCCGTACGTATCTCATGATGTTTCCACACCTCTCCCCAGGTAAAGATATATGAATCACCGTTTGTCTCCACACTGTCGGCCACCCACTTAGAGAGTCCTGCAGGAGTACTGAGGAATGGCCATATAATATTTGCTGACTTTGATCTCAACTCTCTTTCGATGGTTAATTGTTGTTTTCTCATAATGGTCTATAGGGATACAAGGTAAATATCGTTGACAAATATACTGTTTTTTTTCATAATACAAAAAAAATATTCGAAATTATTTTGTGCATTAGATTTTTTTTACTTACCTTTGCACCCGCAATAAAATGATGGCGGGATAGCTCAGCTGGTTAGAGCGCATGATTCATAATCATGAGGTCGCCGGTTCAATCCCGGCTCCCGCTACTCAGAAATCACGAGTTACAGAAATGTAACTCGTTTTTTTGTGTCTTATATATACGTTTTAGAAAGTATCCCCTTTTCAACTGGTTTTAATACTTTTTTCATAGGGTTTTAATACTCTTTTCGATGTGTCTTGATACCCTTTTCTGACGGTCCTGATCCCCTGCATGCATAATCCAATAACTAAGGATGATTTTAAATGATATTGTTTCTCGTTTTTTATTGTATTATAAAGAATTATGTGTATATTTGCAGAGATAATGGTTTCGTATTACAATTAGTATCTGATATGAGAAAAATCAAGATGTTGATGATAGCAGGTGTGTGTCTGATGATGACCGCTTGCATCGACTTGTCTGGCAGTAGGGTTCAAGAAAACAGTAAGAATATGGAAGATTGGAAAACGGTTTTAAAGGAGAAATTACCACTCTTGGGACATCGCAATTGGATCGTGGTAACCGACATGGCTTATCCTTTGCAGTCGCATGATGGTATCACCACGTTGTATGCTCAGGAAGACTACGCTCAGGTAGTGGAGCAAGTATCTGACATGATCAGTGAGGCTCCGCATGTTTATGCCCACATCTATTTGGACAAGGAGCAAGAGAAGTTGTCGGAAGAACTTGCAAAGGGATGGAATTCTTATCAAGAGCAGTTGGGTAAAGCACTTGATTTAAAGGAAGTTCAATATGTTCCCCATGAGGAACTTATCCGTAAGTTGGATGAAGTAAGTAATCTTTTTGAGGTGGTTATCATAAAGACATCACTTACCATTCCTTATACCACGGCGTTCTTTGAGTTGGACTGCCAGTATTGGGATGCCGAACATGAGGCTGCGATAAGGTGATTGGTTTGGAGTGCAGTGTTGAGTGTTTAGTGAATAATAATTGCGGGCATACCGTGTAAAATAATAAGTATTATGAAGAGAGGTATCTTTTTGTGGTCCATGTGTGTGTTATTGCTGGGAAGTCTTTTTATCAGTTGTACAGAGAAGTCATCCGGTGTGAAACCTGTTAACGGACTTCTGACAGAGGCTATTGGGGCAGGTGAGGCTCCCCAAAGTGTAAAAGATGTAATGCAGACGCCAGAGGTGGATGGTCGTTATGAAGTGATTCTGGGAGATAAGGACAGTGAGTTAAGCGTATGGTCGTTGATGCATTGCTCGCAGACATTGTCTTCTGAGAACTACGGTGTTCTTGTCAGTAGGGCTAATGGTCAGACAATCACTGCCTTA
>JAEEZP010000156.1 GCA_016291915.1 Prevotella sp.
AGACTGTCTGCGCTGCCGCTTCGGATATGAGTATTTGAAAGTAGTCAAGTAAACAAGTGGACAAGTAGACGAGTAAACGAGTTAATACCTATTGTGGGTTAACTAATTGGGTACTGATTAGTGGACTTTGGGTTATTAAAAGCCGGCTAATGGAGTATTGATGACTCGGCAATTATTACCCTGCAGTGGTGAAAAAGAGAAAGGAAAGGAGAAATATAAATAATAAAAGAAAACAAGAAGTATATGAACAAGAAATATATCTTTGAAACACGGATGCAGGTACGCGACTATGAGTGCGACATTGAGGGCATCGTCAACAATGCCAATTACCTGCATTATACAGAGCACACCCGTCATCTGTTTTTGAAACAGTGCGGACTGAGCTTTGCCGAGATGCATAAGAAAGGAATCGATGCGGTGGTAGCTCGGATGACCTTACAGTTCAAGACACCGCTGCAATGCGATGACGAGTTCTATTCCCGACTGTATCTGGAGAAAGAAGGCATCAAGTATGTCTTCTACCAGGATATCTACCGCGCCAGCGACGAGAAACTATCCTTCAGGGGGAAGATCGAACTGGTTTGTCTGATTAACGGACGACTGGGAAGGAGCGAGGAGTATGACAAGGCTTTTGAGAAATATCTTCAACCATGAACATGCAGGAAATACTGAACATCCTTGCCCTTACGCACATCAACTACTTCCATCTGGCCGGATTACGACAGTTGTACGACCAACTGGGCAGTGCCACCGCAGTGATCGAGAATCGTCATCACCTGCGGGATATCATCCCAGATGCCTCACCACGGTTGATCGAAGGACTGAAGGGTGTCGATGAAGCCTTAAAGAGAGCAGAGACTGAGTTGGAGTATGACATGAAGAACGATATTCTTCCCATCCCACTTCACGACAGTAACTATCCACAACGACTCAAAGAATGTGATGATGCACCGCTCCTGCTCTTCTATAAAGGGAATGCACCGCTGAATGCCAAGCGAGTCATCAGTATTGTCGGCACCCGTCGTTGCACCACTTACGGGCAGGACCTCATCCAACGGTTTGTCCAGGAGTTACGTCAGCACTGTCCTCAGGCACTTATCGTCAGTGGTATGGCTTACGGGGTGGATATCACGGCACATCGGGCAGCCCTTCAGAATGGTTTTGATACCATTGCGGTGTTGGCACACGGCCTCGATTATCTCTATCCGCCACGGCATAAGTCCACGGCAGATGTGATGCTTCATCAAGGAGGATTACTGACGGAGTTCTTCACCATGACAAATGCCGATAAAGTGAATTTCGTCAGACGCAACAGAATCGTTGCAGGAATGGCCGACTGCACAATCCTTGTGGAGAGTGCTGCTCATGGCGGTGGGATGATTACCGCACGGTTGTCACGTGACTATAACCGTGAGACCTTCGCCTTCCCAGGAGCTGTAGGAGCAACATACTCAGAAGGTTGTAACAAACTGATCAGGGAACATGTGGCATCGCTCATCACGAATGCACACGACTTCGTCGAGGCCATGGGATGGCAGGATGATGTACAACTGCAGCAGGCACAACATGCGGGTATCGAGCGACAGCTTTTCCCGAACCTCACCACGGAGGAACAACAGGTGGTCTCTGCGCTTGCTGCCGATAATGATCAGCAGATCAACCGTCTTACAGTCACCTCCAACACCCCTATCTCCCGACTCTCCGCCCTCCTCTTCGAACTGGAGATGAAAGGAATCATCCGTTCGATGGTCGGTGGGAAGTACCATTTAATTAAGTGAAGAATGAAGAGTGAAGAGTGAAGAATTATAAATTTTCAATTTGTTGCGAAGCAACAGGGTAATGTCCTTTTTACTTCCGCCGCTGCAAGCGGCTAACTTCTAAGCGAAGCGATAACTCCCTTTTAATGTCTAACGAAGTTGAGCTTGCAAAACTTAAATAATAGTAAAAATGAATATAGGAACAGTAACATTTGAAGACCGTCCACTCTTCCTTGCACCGATGGAAGATGTGACCGACATAGGATTCCGAAAGCTATGCAAGCGTTTCGGAGCATCGATGGTTTATACAGAGTTTGTTTCTGCCGAAGCCCTTGTCCGGTCGATAAAGAGCACTGTCAACAAACTGACGATTGCTGATGAGGAGCGCCCTGTGGGTATTCAGATATATGGTCGGGATGTCCCGCAGATGGTAGAGGCAGCAAAGATCGTGGAATCCGAAGCCCATCCCGATGTCATCGATCTTAACTTCGGTTGTCCGGTGAAGAAGGTAGCTGGCAAAGGTGCTGGTGCCGGCATGCTGCAAAACATCCCCCTACTGTTGGATATCACCCATGAGGTGGTGAAAGCCGTCAATACCCCCGTAACCGTAAAAACGCGTTTGGGTTGGAATAAAGAACAACTGATCATCACCCAGTTAGCAGAACAGTTACAAGACTGTGGCATCCAAGCCCTCACCATCCATGGCCGCACCCGTTCACAGATGTACACCGGAGAAGCCGACTGGACACTGATCGGGGAAGTGAAAAACAATCCGCGCATCACCATACCGATTATCGGTAACGGTGATATCACCACACCAGAACAGGCTCGGCTGGCTTTCGAACGCTACGGTGTCGATGCCGTGATGATTGGCCGTGCCACCTTCGGACGCCCATGGATCTTCAAAGAGATACGTGATTATCTTGACGGGAAACCTGCCGACCCCACCTTAGACATCAACTATAAGATCGACATCCTGAAAGAGCAATTAGAAATTAATCTAAAGCATATTGCTGAAGAACATGGACCGGATGATCCCCGTAACGAACTGCGAGCTATCCTTCATACCCGCAGACACCTCGCAGCAAGTCCGATCTTCAAGGGAATACCCGACTTCCGTAAGACACGCATCGCCCTGTTGCGTGCAGAGACCAAAGAAGAATTAATCGGAATCTTAGAAGATATCCGCGAGATGTTAATTAATAATTAATAGTTAATAGTTAATAATTAATCAACATACAGCGTATTTCCACTGCGTGTCACATGGATGCGATGCAAGGAATTAAGACGACTGATCACCGCATCCAAGCCATTCTTACGCTCGGCAAAGAAACGCATCTTCAGCTGCATAATATCGGTATTCCGGAATTCCACCGTCATATTATACATCAATCCGATCTTGCGCATGATATCCTGCAACTCTGCCTGATCATAAAACAGATATCCCTCTGCCCAATAAGAATAAGGTGTGGTGTCAACCTGTGCCAATGGTGAGAACCCATCCTCGTTTGCCACGGTCTGCATACCGGGTTCCAACACCACCTTGTTGTTCTGTTTTTTGTTCTTTACCTGTACACGACCCTTCACCAACGTGATGACCGTAGAAGAACCGTCACGCGTATCCACATTAAACTCCGTTCCTAAGACTGTGGTCTCCGTCTGATCGGTCATAACGATAAAAGGACGTTTGCTGTCGTGCACCACATTAAAAAAAGCCTCACCCTCCAACTTCACCACACGCTCAGTGGAAGTAAACGCTACGGGGAAAGCCAGTCGGCTGCCCGGATGCAAGCTGATGACGCTCCCATCCGAGAGGGTGATATCCGATGATTGTCCCGCAGGAACCCTCAAGGCAACTTTCTCAGTAGGATCAACATGAGAAAGTATCTCCCGATAATCATTCATGGTGATCTTCTGCTCCGATTCCTGTTCTTTCTTCGTCAGCGTCATCTGCTCCTTACCCACGATCATCTCTACCTTCTGACTACCTTCTGTAGATGCTGTATAGACTCGTCCTTGCGGGACATCCACATCATTCTTCTGGAAAAAGACAAAGAAGAAAGCAATAGCAGCGGCAACAGCGGCAAGGGGCAACAACCAACGGAGAAACGTCTTTCCAAAGGAACGCTCCTCTTCCTCTTTCTCCTGGAACATCGCCATCCGTTCTTCCTTCATGATAGGGTGCTCATGGAGATAGAGATCCCCCTTGAGAGCCAGCAACTCACGACAAAGCCGACGAAGCTCACTATTAGCTCGCAAAGCTTCCATCTGCTCGTCAGTGATATCAGGCAACTGATCCATGATTTCAAGTGCCTGCTGTTGTAGTTCTTCTCTTATATCTTCCATTTGCTTTAGCTCTTCTATAATTATAACGATGGCAAAATAAAACAGGTTACGCTTTGCGGATAGAATCTTTCAGTGTGCGGATAATTTTCAAAGCCCTCACCATGTGTTTCTTCACTGTAGCCACGGTGATACTCATCTCTTCAGCAACCTCCCGGTATTTCTTCTCTTCGAGATAACAAGCCACGAGAATCTCACGGGTAGGAGGAGAAGGCAACGCCTCTAATACTCTATCTATCAGTAGTTTGTTGTAATTATCACTCTCATATTCCTGCTCCTCAACATACTCCGTCATCAACAACTCGGTGAAAGCCACGTATTTCTCCTGTCTTTTCTGACGACGTAAGGCATCGATGCTCCTATTCCTGACAACTGTGAAAAGGTAAGCCGCAACATTGTCCATCGGTCTCTGCGAGAGATGAAGCCACAGTTTTTCAAATGCCCCTGATACGATATCATAGCACTCCTCCTCGTCTCTCACAAACTGAAAGGCGAAACGGAAGAGTTGCTCGTAATAATTCCGATATAGCGTATCGAAATGGATATCAGGAACGTTTTCCTTACTCATCACTTTCATTCTTATTCCTTTTCAACAATAGCGTGTACTGATACGAATTATCTGATAGCCTCAACAGACATGCTAGCCGAATGCAAATGTAATGTTTTATCATTAAATCACAAAGATATTTTGAAAAAAACAAGATTATCGTAACCTGTTTTCTTTTGCCAGCGTTGATTTAATAGAGAAAGAATGTGATCTTTATGAGTTTATATGATTTTAACCTATATATAATTGTTATGCAAAGAACTCGAATACTAATGTTGCTCATGCTGTTTTGTGCATTGCCTTTTGCTGCACATGCACAAAACAATGATGGTAAGCTGACGATGACTTTCAAAAACGAGCCACTTGCTAATGTATTGGTTCGACTGGAAAACTCATCCAGCTACAGGTTCTTGTTTATCTATGAGGATGTTACTCCTTATAAAGTAAACGGGAAAGTGACTAACGCTGCCTTCTTTGACGTGGTGAAGTATGTTCTTCGTGACACGCCACTGGAGTATTCTGTTGATGGAAAGTTCGTAAATATCAATCCGAAGAACAAGAAGACCAACCAGCAGAACAGAAGTAATAAGACGATAGACGGTCGTGTGACCGACAAGAATGGTGATCCCGTGATTGGTGCGCAGTTGCGCATACCGGGAACCAACGTCGTAGCAGTAACGGATTTAGACGGACGTTTCCGTATCGACCATCCGCTCTCTGGCAACGAACAGGTACAGGTATCTTATGTAGGAATGAAGTCGGTGCTTGTCCCTTTAAAAGACAATATGCGTATCAGCATGGAAGAGGATGCCCAGATGTTGCAGGATGTCGTGGTGACGGGTATCTTCCGCAAGGCCCGCGAGAGTTATACCGGTTCTGTCTCTACCATCGAGAAAGAACAGTTGGAACAGTATCGCGGACAAAACCTCTTACAGACGTTGAAGAATGTGGATGCGAGTATCAACTTCACCATCGACAATCTCAACGGTTCTAACCCGAACAACCTGCCAAACATCAATATCCGCGGTAACTCCAGTCTGCCCATGAGCGTGGAGGAGTTTAATGCCGGTGAGGCCAGCAACCCAAACACGCCGCTGATCATCATGGACGGTTTTGAGATCTCCCTCACGAAGTTGATGGACTACAACGATGAGGAGATAGAGAGTATCAACATCCTGAAAGATGCTGCCGCAACAGCTATCTACGGTTCGCGTGGTGCAAACGGTGTTATTGTCGTAGTATCAAGACAGCCGGAAGAGGGAAAACTGAAAGTAAACCTCGAGACGGGCTTGGCCTTGGAGATTCCCGACCTCACCTCGTATCATCTGCTCAACGCAGCCGAGAAACTGGAGTTGGAGCGCAGGGCCGGTCTCTATACCTATCCTTACACCACCAACTCCCACACCAGTCAGTTCGACCTTCTTTATACCGATGCTTACAACCGTCGTTTGCACGATATCCTCGAAGGGGTGGATACCGACTGGTTGTCAAAACCGTTGCGCACCGGAGTAGGTCAGCGATACAACCTCCGTTTAGAGGGCGGTAGCAAGGAATTCCGCTGGGCTGCCGACGCACAGTGGAAAGACACCGAGGGTGCCATGAAGGGCAGCAACCGTCAAGTCTTCAACGGGGCCATTACCTTATTATATAAATACAAGAGCCTGACCTTCCGCAACTACACGGCTGTAGGTATCAACAACTCCAAAGAGAGTCCTTACGGCACTTTCAGCGATTACGTCATCCAACAGCCTTACGATGCACCGTATGATAAGGAGGGCCGACTCGTGAAGATGTTCCCCGGTTTTTATGAGTGGGCTGCCAAACGGGAGAACCCACTCTACAACGCCACCTTAGGCGGTTTCAACAAAAGTAACTACCAGGAGTTGACAAACAACTTCGCCGTAGACTGGCAGATCCTGCCGGAACTGACGCTTCGCGGACAGTTTGGTATCTCGAAGAACGATTCCGAGACCAACTTCTTCCGCTCACCCGATAACACTTATTATGAGAGCGATGCCGTAAAAGAACAGTATAGCACAGGCGAGGGATTCCTCCGTCGCGGATATTACCGTTACAGCAATGGCAAGACGTTCTCTTACAATGCAGATATCACCCTTGCATATAATAAGGTTTTTGCCGATGTGCACTCACTGTATGTAGGTGCCAACTGGTCGATGCGCCAAAGCAATTACGATGGATTCACCTCGGCCTATGAGGGTATCGCTAACGAAGATCAGGCCAAGATCGGCAATGCGCGCATGTACGCTCAAAACGAGATGCCTTACGGATCAAACAGCAAGACACGCGCTTTCGGCATCACGGGGAATATCAACTACACCTACGCCGGTAAATACTATGCCGACCTGTCGTATCGTATGGATGGCAACTCCACCTACGGCAGTAAGAAGAAATACAGTTCGTTCTATAGTATGGGTATCGGATGGAACCTGCACAATGAGGCCTTCCTGAAAGGCAACGACACCATCAACATGCTTCGTCTGAAAGCCAGCTATGGCGAGACGGGTGCTGCCTCAGGTGCCTTAGAGACAGATGCCTATACATATTATACCTACAACACCAACAACCGGTATATGGCCTTCAATGGTGCTGTGCTCGGCGGCTTGGGCAACCCCAACCTGACCTGGCAGCTCACTAAGGAGTTTAATATCGGAACAGAGTTTGGACTCTACGACAATCGTGTTCGCGGAACGTTCGAATACTATATCAAGAACACCAACAACCTGTTGTCATCCATGGACATGCCACTCACGATGGGATTCCCCAGCTACCGCGCCAATATCGGAGAGGTACAAAACAGAGGTTGGGAGGCTTCACTGCAGGCTTATATCATCCGCGACCGTTCAAAACAGTTCAATTGGCTCATCGGCGGACAACTGGTGTACAACAAGAATAAGATTACCAAACTGTCGCAGGCTATCAAAGATCAGACCGAGGCATACATGATCTCTGATGCCATGAAGCCCTACGAGGATACCGGCAGCGGAATACAAAACCTGTTCTACGAGGGATATCCCCAGCATTCCATCTATGCCGTTCGTTCATTGGGTATCGATCCGGGCTCAGGTAATGAGATCTATCTCGATCGTGACGGGAATATCACGGATGTCTGGAAGGAGTCGAACAAGGTCTATTGCGGAACGACAGATCCGAAATACCGTGGTAACCTGAATACGATGGTGCAATGGAAAGACTTCACCTTCAATGCCTCTTTCGGTTATTACTGGGGTGGGCAGATGTACAACGCCACGCTACGTGACCGTGTAGAGGTAAGGACTGAGACCATACGTAATCAGAATGTGGATGAGCGTGTGCTCAACAGTCGCTGGTACGAGGTGGGTGATGTGGTGTTCTTCAAGAAATTGAACAACAATTTCAGTAAGGCTACCAGCCGCTACGTCATGGACAATAACGTGCTGGAACTGCAGAGCATCAGCCTGCAATATAAGTTGCACAACACATATTTGGAGAATACCTTCAAACTGCAAAGTATCATCTTTGGCATCAACGCCAACAGTCTGATCCACTGGGGTAGCATCAAGATGGAGCGCGGTACGAGTTATCCTTTTGCCCGCAACGTCCAAGCAAGCGTAAAACTGTTATTCTAATTGAAAATTGATCAAAAGAAAATTGAAGATTATGAGTACCAAGAATTATATATATAAGAAAAGCGGATGGCTGCTGTCGGTAGCTTTTCTCACGCTTTCACTGAGCACGCTCTCTTCTTGCGACGACTGGCTTGACGTACGCGGAGAGAATATCCAGAAGGAGCAAGATCAGTATGAGTCGTATAAAGGGTTCCGCGATGCACTGACCGGTTGCTACATGACCATGGGCGACCTGAGCATCTACGGACTGAAGATGACCATGACAGACATCGAGAACTTGGCCAGTCTGTGGTATCTGTCTACCTCTGCGGAGACACAGACTCCGTTGAAATACTATCTCACGCATCACGACTATAGTCAGACACTGACGCAGACAGCCATCAAGAGTATGTTTGGCGGACTGTTCAAGACGGTCGTCTCTGCCAATGTCCTCATGAAGAACTTAGAGGAGAATGGTGCCAATATCCAAGACAATCAGGCACGCGACGTGATGCTTGGTGAGACCTATGCCATCAGGGCCTATTGCCAGTTGGATGTGCTGCGCCTCTTCGGCCAGTTGCCGCAGGGTGGTAGCAAGACCGTCAAACTGCCTTATTCCTACACCACCTCCATCGATGAGATGCCGGCCTATTTCAGTTATAGCGAATATGTGTCTAACCTGAAGAAAGATATCGAGCGGGCAGAGAGCCTGCTGAAGGATTATGACCCCATCAATCAATACAGTTTCAACACGTTGAACACTGCGCCCGGCGATGTGCTCGACCTGTACTATTACCGTCAGTCACGTCTTAACTACTGGGCGGTACGCGCACTCCACGCAAGGATGTGTCTCTATCTGGGAGAAACGGCCGAGGCACATACCATCGCCCTGGATGTCATCAAGTCGGGAACTGTCTCACTCAGCGGTATTTCTGATTTGCAGAATCGTTATAACGCACTGCCGTCAGAGTGCTTGTTCTATCTTAGCAAATACAATGTCAACGACTATGCGAACAATTACCTGAAAGGTAATGCCACGGCCGACTCACCTCTTTATGCCGAGCATTATATGATTACCGAGACTATGCTCGAAGATCTGTATGCCAGCATACCGGGAAGCACGGCATCGCACAATCGTTATCTGAATGAGTGGAACCGCGTGGCATTCAACAATGCGGGCGTTCCCTCACCTACCCTCAAGAAATACTATTACGATCCCAGTACGACATCAGCCAACTCCCTGATGACGAAACATCAGATCATCCCGATGCTCCGTCTCTCAGAGACTTACCTGATCGCCATTGAGACGAGCACCAGTCTGGAGGAGGCCCAAGAACTCTACGACACCTACATGTCGGCTTGCGCCTTCCCGAAAGAGTTGTATGAGCCCTTCGCCACCATCGAGGAGGTGCGCCTGGAGATGCCCAACGAATATCGTCGTGAGTTCTTCGGCGAAGGACAGATGTTCTACACCTACAAACGTCTCGCTGCGAAGAACATGCTATGGAACAACGATGAGATCACGGAGAATGACTATATCATCCCGTTGCCAGCTACAGAATACGATCCGTCGTTAATGAGTAAATGAATACAGACAACAGATAAATAGAAATGATTATGAAAAAGATACAATGGATATTATGTGCTGTCTTGGCCATCGGTGCACTGTCTGGTTGTGAGAAAGATCTGCAACTGTACGACACCGACACGTGCTGGCTGAATTTCTACTACGACATAGAGAACCGGTCGAAGTTTGAAGACCGCTTCTCGCGCGATGCCTATTCCTTCGTCTATGGCGAGGACGACCGCACACGCGATACCCTCTGGTACGAGATACAGGCCATGGGATTCGTCTACGACCATGACCGTCAGATAGCTATCGAACAGGTTACATCCGACGGCAATCAGGCTGTTCCCGGTAAACACTATGTTGCCTTCGACGATCCCTCGCTGTCAGGACTCTATATCATGCCAGCCCATCAGTCACGCACAAAGATACCGGTGGTCGTACTGCGCGACGCTTCCCTGAAGCAACAGACAGTCACACTGAAGTTTGTCATCAAGGCCAACGACAGCTTCATCCCGGGATATGAAGAGTATAACGCACGCTATCTCACCATCACGGATATGCTGTCAGAACCTTCGAAATGGAGTTACGCCTATCCACTGCCGGGATGGACGGGGTATTATAACTCCCTGTCCGACTGGTTTGGCACCTATGGTGTCGTCAAACACCAGTTCCTCATCGAGAAGACGGGCAAGAAATGGGACGACGAGTATATCGACAGTCTGCTCGACGGCGTATCCAGCTTCACCTATCTGAACTACTATGCCGCTAAGTTGAAAGGCTTGCTTGCCGAAGAGAACGCCCAGCGCCAGGCACAAGGTCTTGACGTACTGAAGGAATCCGACGGCACCGTCGTAGAGATACCGTACTAATATGTAACAACTCCTTTAAAAAGTAAGTATATGAAAAAGATAATATATTTCTTAACCCTGCTGCCATTATTGACATCATGCTTCGATGATGACAGTACGGCATGGACGCAGAAGGCCGGCGACATCACCATCACCGGCGTGGAAGGTTCCTATACCAGCATGTCGTTTGTGGGCGAACATCTCACCATCAGTCCCACGGTTACTACAGACTATAGCGACAGCGACATGGACTACCAGTGGTTGCTCATCAGCCAGAAGACAGGATCTACCGACGAACAGGGCAAGACCATCGAACCGGAACTGCTCAGCAGCACGAAAGATCTCGACTTTGAAGTAAACCTCCCTCCTGGCGAATACCAGTTGCGTCTGTATGCCAAGGCGAAGTCGAATGACTATACCGTGACAAAATTCGCCACGCTGATGGTACAGACCGACTTCACACAAGGGTTCTATATCCTCAAGGAGACGGCCGAAGGCAATACCGAGTTGGATCTGCTCAACAGCAAGGATATCCTCTCCGAAAACCTGCTCCAGCAGGTGAAGGGTGCTCCGCTGCAGGGCAAACCGCTCGTCATGATACCTTATTATAAGATGAGGTATGTCGATACGAAGACGGATGAGATCAAGACCGACCACTGTCTGATGCTGAACACAGAGGCCAACAACTACTACATCGTCCGTACCACCGACCTGGCAACGATGTACGACCGCTCAAATATCTTCTTCGATGAAGCACCAGCCGATGAGATTCCCTATGCTCTGCATCAGAACGCGATGAACTACACTATCCTGCAGACCAACAAAGGAATCTACCGTGTGAGCGGCGGAACAGGACAGTTTGGTGTGGCTACTTCTGTCGTGCCTACCAGTAAGTATTATGTCTATGACCCGTATTCCTACGGCGGTGGCGCCTTCTGGGATCCAGTCAACCACAGTCTTGTCGGAAAGAACTACAACCAGAGGGCTTCCACGCTGGTGGCCAACCTCACCAACTACGACTGTCTGTATTGCGGTTATGTCTATCTGGCCAGTGCCAGGAGTCAGTTTATCCTGCGCGACAACAGCAGCGGCAACCGGTATCTGTATTCACTCAAGGGCGCTATCAGCGGCATGTCCGTCGGTTCTACCAGACAGTTTGATGCCGGCTCTCACATGGCGAAGGCTTCATATTATGCCAGCAACGCCCGTACAGCCACCTATATCTATTGCATCGACGGCGATAAGATCTATGCCTGCAATATCAATGCGGCAGATCTCGCAGAGGTGGAGATCCGTCCGGAAGGTATTCCTTCCAATGAGAACATCACTTACGTGGCTAATCAGTTCTGGTTCTCCAACTACCAGGGAACGCCCTTCGACTACCTGATTGTAGGAACGCAGAGTGGAAACACCTATAAGCTCTATTTCTACAATACCAACGGCGGTGCGCCGACAGGTACCCCGGTAAAGACCGTACAGGGAACAGGCATCTTGAAGAAGGTACGATTCATGAGTCAGAATGTGTATAGCTCCGACTTCACCCAGCGTTTCCCATACACCACGTTCGATTAATGGTGTAAAGTTTATAGTTTAAAGTGTAAGGGTTAGATATTACTGTAGGGGCAGGGTTCATCCCTGCCCGCTAACCCCTTTAGGGGCGCCACAACATAGGCAGGATAATCCTATGACTTGAACAAGGAAGTGTTATGCTAAGATTACTGTTAATTATTTGTCGATTATATACTCATTATAAAAGTTTATTTGTGATAAAGATTGATTTTGTTTATCTTTGTAGCAAATCAGAAAACACATGAAGACAACTATTATTAAAGAACCTACAAATATGAATGAAAACAATGATCTTAAATCCTGTTCACTAACAACCCAAGATGTGGAAGATCGTATTATTACCCTTCGCAATCAAAGAGTACTTATTGACTGTGATGTAGCTGAACTCTATGGCGTTCAAACAAAAGTTGTTAATCAAGCAGTAAAGAATAATCCGAATAAGTTTCCATATGGGTATATCTTTATTCTCGACAAATATGAAAAAGAGGAGGTGGTCAAAAATTTTGACCACCTTAACAAATTGAAATTCAGCAAGGTACAGCCCACTGCATTTACAGAGAGAGGACTTTACATGCTAGCTACTATTCTTAAATCAGAGCGCGCTGCAAGAACGACAATCACTATTATTGACACTTTTACAAAAGTGCGAGAAATAGCACGAACGATGGAAGACCTGCAGAAAGTTGATGATGGTGGAAACCGACAAAAGACCCTCCTTCAAAAAAGTGGTAACTTGCTTGCCGATGTTATTGGCAATAATCTTAGTACACAAACTATTGAAACAGAAATTGAATTTAACTTTGCCGTAGTTAAAATAAAACACAAGACTATTCGTAACAATAAATGACAGGCAACATGCTAACCCCTTTAAGGGCGACACAGCATAGGCGGGGTGCGTAAGCCCCCGTGGTGAAATAGGCACCAATCAATCAGCCCCGCAGGGGCGACAGAACATAGGCGGGGGTGTCAACCCCCGTGGGGGGCGTCAGCCCCGTGAAAGAGCCCCACCCCAACCTCATTGCGGGCTTGACCCGCAATCTCCTGCAACAAATAACCATCCCAAAACCTTCAGAATATCGATTCCGACGTTTCCGAAGTTAGCAGCTCAAGCGCTTTTAACCCCATGACCGAATTACCCTTCTCGTTAAGCCGCGGACTCCAAACGGCCACGGAATAACGCGAGGGATATATCGCGGCGATACCTCCGCCCACACCACTCTTACCCGGAAGACCGACCAGATACGAAAATTCACCGGCCTCATCGTAGAACCCGCACGTCTGCATGATCGCATTGATACGTTTTACCTGTGATGCCGTTAGGGTACACCCCTCGAAAGAGAACGGCATACGATGGTTGGCAAACGGCAGGAATCCGCGCGACAGTTCTTCACAACTCATCTCCACCGAATACGTCATGAGATAAAAATGCAGCACATCGTGGATGTGATTCTCGATGTTATGGTGGTACTTCAGCAGATTGGCGATGGCGGCATTAAGATATCCGCAACTCTGCTCCGACTCAGCCAGTGCCTCATTGTATTCGATAGTAGGGTTGTTGGAGATCGAACGGATAAAAGCAAGATACTCCTCTTCGGGGTTCTTCAGGTTACTCAGCAGGATATCCGCCATGACGATAGCACCGGCATTAATAAACGGATTACGGGGAATGCCATGCTCATACTCCAGTTGTACAAGTGAGTTGAAGGCATTGCCCGACGGTTCCTTCCCCATGCGTTGCCATAGCGCGTCACCCTTGATACTCAGGCACATGGCGAGGGTAAAGACCTTCGAGATACTCTGTATGGAGAAACTGGTATCCCACTGACCGGTACTATAACGCCCACCCTCTAAGGTTTGTATGCAAAGTCCGAACTGGTCGGGGTTGACAGCCGCCAGCGCAGGGATGTAGTCCGCCTGCTTCCCCAGTTTGGCATAAGCCATCACGTCATTATGAATCTTCTCAATCGTTTTTTGGTAATCAATCATATTTTTATAATAACGATAACGTTAACGTTAACGATAACTATTTATAAAGATAACTATTTTCAACGATAACGATAACTATTTTTTAAGATAACTATTTATTTTAAGGTGTTCGTGGTTGCCGGATAGTATTGATTAATCCGGAAAGTTGTTTCTGAATCTCTGTTAACTTATTGATTAATTGTTCATATTGATTTTCTGTTATATATTGTAGGTTCTTGGAGATAAGCAACTGAGTCTCAACTTCATTGGCAGATCCTAATGATTGGTCTAAAAAATGAGCAAAATCTGCATCCGTAGGTCGACCGGCTCCTTCTGCTATATTAGAGGATATGCTGACAACAGCTCTTTGCAGCTGGTCACATAATCCTTTTTTCTCGAACCAAGGCATCTTAGTAGTTACTCTGTAGACGAGAGTAGCATAATCTACGGCATCATTCCATACCTTATAATCTCTAAAGTTTCTTGTCTTTTGCATCTTTTGTTATCGTTAACGTTAACGTTATCGTTTTTAATGTAGCGAAGCAAGGTTTCGTTGCAGCTGCTTCACCGAACTGGCTCCAACGAGCACCGACGTCACGCCCTGCTGCTCCAAAATCCACCTCAATGCCTTTTCCGCCAATGTCATGCCCTGCGACAATGCCTCCTCATTCCACTGACGCAATTGAGCGAGCAATGCATCCGTCAACATCTCCTTCTTCAGGAATCGTTCTTTCGACATTCTCGAGTCCTCCGGAACACCATTCAGATAACGGTCGGTGAGCAGTCCCTACGCCAACGGAGAGAACGAGATAAATCCCACTCCGTGCTCCCTGCAAAGCTCCAAAATCCCCGATTCCATCGGCTCTTTATCGAGCATATTCAGTCGTCCCTGATAGATCAGACAGGGCACATCACGCTCTCTCAGATACAGATCGCTCGCGCTGTCGGTGAGGCCGACGCTGTGGAATATATCCGTAACCATCCGGATGATGAGATGTCTGTATTGCTGCTTAATTATGTAGGCCGCCGTGTGGAAGAGGCTGATCTCCTATTATCACCTTCCGTAAAGAATGGTATCATGCGCGACCTGTATAAAGACTATATAGAAGTTTTACGCAATGATCTTGTAGCAGAGAATGCAGAAGGAAAAGTCGTGGAAGGATCCATGGCCCCGGACTTTACCAAGAAGGACCGTCATGACAAGGAAATATCGCTATCCTCACTTCGTGGTAAATATGTTGTTCTCGACTTCTGGGGCAGTTGGTGCGTATGGTGCATCAAAGGCGTGCCCGACATGAAGAAGTATTATGAAAAATACAAAGGTAAGTTTGAGATATTAGGTGTCGCCTGCCGTGATAAGAAAGAGAACTGGCTAAAGGCATTGGACAAGTATGAGCTGCCATGGTTGAATGTCCTCAGCGAGGGACAGCCTGAGGTATCTGCCCTTTATGCCGTCAGTGGCTTTCCCACAAAGATCGTCATCGCTCCCGATGGAAAGATCCTCAAGATTATTAAGGGTGAGAGTAATGAATTCTATCAGTATCTTGATGAGCTATTCGGTAAATAACATGGGGTTATAAGAAGTATTATGTTTTTACCATCATCCATCTATCGCATGTTAAGATTCCTAAGATATCGTTGACAATAAAGCCTTATCTTAGGAATCTTATTTATTACTTCTCATTTGTAAGAGGAAAACGATTATTCTCGGTTTTTTTAAATAAATGTTTGTTGAAAAGAAAAAAAATTATACTTTTGCGGACGAAAGAATGATTTGAGTATCCATCTTTGCTTAAAACAATGAGTAATCTGCAAAAGTCAACATGGGATGAGGATGTCTTCCACCAGTTTTATAATGATTATTATAAAGCATTGGTGAACTATGCCATGCAGATGCTCGGTCAGCAGGAGAGTGCAGAGGATATTGTACAGAATGTATTCATGCTGTTGTGGCAGCAAGGCAGTAAGCAACGTAATGAGACTCATATCAGGGCTTTTCTTTATAATGTGACCCGTCATGCGGTCATTGACCGACTGCGTCATGAGAAGATTGTTCAGAATTTCCAAGACACTTACGAGATAGGCAAAGACGGTGAAGAGGAGGGGCTCTTTCCTGAAGAGGTTTTCCGGCAGTTGTTTCTGGAAATAGACCGTTTACCCTCACGGCAGCGTGAAGTCTTTCTGCAGTTGATGAAAGGAAAGAAAAACCGTGAGATAGCAGAAACCTTGAATATTGCTGAGGAGACGGTGAAGAAACTGCGTCAACGGGGCATGAAGACACTCCGTCAGCGTATGAACCCGGAATTGACACTCCTCTTGATGCTGCTCACTCATTAATCTTTACGTCTCCAACACATTTTCTCAAACCATGTACCTACTTTTTTCTTCTCAATCGTAATAGAAGTAAAAAGAAAAATATGACAATACATACACTGATTAAGAAACAGCTGATGGGAACAATCTCACCGGAAGAAGAGCAACTCCTCGAGGAATGGATAGCTAATCATCCTGATGAGAAAGGAAAATATGAGCAACTGTTAGATAACACACAACTGGCAGATCGGTACATGCAATATGATAAGGTGGATGCCGAGAAAGCATGGGAGCAGTTGAGAACCAGGATCCAGGCCGAACAACAGGAACAGCCCGTTCCTGAAGAAACTCAAACATATCACTTGACAATTCTGAGGGCACCTGTCATGCTTCGCATCGCAGCCGTCATCGTCTTGTTGATCGTTGGCGGTACCTTCTGGTATCACCGTAGTTATACCCATACCACGCCTCCCGTCATCACCGAGCAGGTCCAACGGGCTATGTTACAAAGCAGGGAGAGTGGCATGCAAGGTGCAGAGATTGTCAATGTCCGGACCGACCATCAGGAGATTATCTCTCAAGAACAACTGGCATCCTATCATGTCGATGACAACTTTGTGGAGCAGTTGGCAAACGCCACACGTATCACCACCTATCATAATAAGGAATACTGGACCACCTTGAATGATGGCACCTTGGTGCATCTTAACTATAACAGTCGATTGATTTATCCGGAGAAATTCGGTGACCGTCGGGATGTCATTCTCGAAGGAGAAGCTTATTTCATGGTGGCTAAAGACAAACATCGGCAGTTTGTGGTACACACCCCGCAAGGCGACATCACGGTCTATGGCACGGAATTCTACGTGAAGACCGACACCGGCAAGACAATCGGAGACTCACACGGACAGCGTATGGAGATAGTCTTGCTGAAAGGCAGCATCAGCTTCACCCCTGTTGATGGCAAAGAACTGCCGATGCAACCCGGACAACAGTTGTGTGTCGCCGACAAGCAACTGACCATCCGTTATGTGGATACCGCGCCCTATACGGCCTGGAACGAAGGAAAGTTCCTCTTTGAGGCCTGGTCATTGGAGCGGGTGATGAACGTCTTGTCTCACTGGTACGACATCGAAGTACAGTTTGCTACCGATGATCTGAAAGACAAACAGATTGACGGTTACTTCGACCGTTACGACACGATCGACTCTATCCTCGAATCGATAGAGACCGTATTAGGAGTGAAGATTACCAAGAGAGATCGATATATTACTATTAACTAAACATATTGTATTCATGGAAAAAAGCAAGAACATGTTTCAACGTATCTGTTTGCTGATGCTGACGATGCTGTGGCTTATACCCTCAGTGAGTCATGCTACCAGACCGGCAGACACAAACGTGACAGTGGACTTTAAGTCTGTTCCTGTTGCTACAGTACTTTACTCTATCCAGAAACAGGCAGGTTTAAGCTTTGTCTACTCTACAGAGTTGGCCTCCAAATGGCCAAAGATTTCCATCTCTGTCAAACAGAAACCTGCTGAGGAAGTGATCAGCCAGGTGACTGGTATGATAGGTTGTAACTACCAGATCAAAGGTAATATCGTTACTATTACACAACAACAGGTCAGTGGTAAGGAACGTACCGTGAAAGGACGTGTGAGTGATGATGAGGGAGAACCTCTTGTAGGTGTACCTATCAGCATCGGCGAAGGATCTGTTGCTGCCGTTACGGATGCCGACGGTCACTACTCTTTTAAGATTCCTGTGGAGCGCACCGTACTGAAATACTCGTATGTGGGTATGGACACACAGTATATCCCCGTGGCAGCGGGTACCGCTGATCAGACACAGAATGTGACGATGCGTTCGAGTGTTCAACTGGAGGATGTCGTGGTTAACGGTTTCTTCACCCGACAGAAACAGACATTTACAGGTTCGGCGAAGTCCTATAAGGCAGAGGAGATCCTGCAGATCTCTCCCAACAATCTGTTCCAGGCACTCTCAACATTGGATCCTGCCATGACGATCACACAGAACAACGAGCTGGGATCGAACCCCAATGCTGTCCCCGACCTGATTATCCGCAGCACCACCTCTCTGGCCACCAATGATGAGGTGGGCCTCAACGCCCCGCTGGTGGTCATCGACGGTGTAGAACAGTCGCTGCAGGCTCTTTACGATATCGACATCCAGGATATTGAACGTGTTGACATCCTCAAGGATGCCTCTGCCACGGCACTCTACGGAGAGAATGCCGCCAACGGTGTGATCATTGTGGAACGCAAGAGAGTCACACAGTCGCCCGTCCGTGTACGCTATACCTTCACTCCACAGTTGAGCTTTGCCGACCTTAGCAGTTATAACCTCTGTGATGCTGCGCAGAAACTGGAACTGGAGAAGTTGGCCGGGCTCTATGATACGACCAATGGCTCTTTGGACCAGTCGTATTACGATAAATTGGCACTGGTAAGCAGCGGCATGAATGTTGATTGGAAGTCAAAACCCGTACGTAACAGTTTCTCTCACAGTCACTCACTCTCTGTTACCGGCAGAGGGTCCGGACTCGACTATAACATCACAGGCAATTACTCCAACACCGCCGGTGTGATGAAAGAGGATGCCCGCAACCGCTATGGACTGGGCATGTACCTGTCGTATCGGGCTATTGAGAAACTTATCCTCACGCTCCGTGCCTCGCATCAAGTAGTGAACACCGAAGACTCACCCTACGGCAGCTACAGCAATTATATGCTGGCCAATCCCTACGACTCACCTTATGATGATGAAGGAAACTATGCGCGGCACCTGTCGTACAACATGAACAACCCGCTTTACGAAGCCTCGCTGAGCAGCTTTGCCAAGACACAGAGTCGTACGGAATCCATCTCACTGGATGCCCGCTACAACTTCAAGCCTAACTTCTACGTGACGGCACAGGGATCCTACTCCACCACACGAGGTACCAGTGATAATTTCATCTCACCATTGTCGAACAATTACTCCTCCACGACACAACTGAACCAAAGAGGATACTACGGTCTCGGCAATAACGGAAGCGACTCATGGGCCGCCAAGCTGGTGGCCAACTACATCCATCAGTTTGACAGCGACGGAACCATGCTGACCCTTAACCTGGGTGGTGAGGTGAAGCACAGCGACAGCTTCAGCAGGCTGTTGGCAGGTACGGGGTTCCTCTCCGACGATCTCTCAGACATCGCATACGCCACAGCTTATCCCAACGGCACACACCCGTCAGGATCAGAAGAAGTCAGTTCGAGTGTCGGTGCTTTTGCTGCTGCCAACTTCGTATGGCGTAACCGTTATTTCGTGGACGGTTCTTACCGTATCTCAGGATCATCGAAGTTCGGAGACAACCAGCGCTACGCACCTTTCTGGTCTGTGGGATTGGGTTACAACCTGCACAACGAAGCCTTTGCGAAGGATCTGAAATGGTTGAACACCTTCCGTCTGAGAGGTAGCTACGGTTATACCGGTAGTGTGAAGTTCAGTGCCTGGCAGGCCGTGACCACCTATACCTACAACAGTGACTATGCTTATACCACCGGTGTGGGAACCCTGCCAATGGGAATGTCTAACCCTGACTTGAAATGGCAGGCTACGAAAAAGATGAATGTCGGTCTCACCTCTTCATTCTTTGGCAACCGGCTGGACATCAATCTGGATGTTTATCGTGAAAAGACTTCCAATATGCTTATCGACCTCTCCCTGCCGCCTTCGTCAGGTGCCACGGCGGTGAAATCCAACCTTGGTTCTCAAACCAGCAACGGTATCGAGTTCTCTGTCTGGGGAAAGATCATCAAGACGACCGACTGGGAATGGAACCTTTCTGTCAACGGTTTACATGCAAAGACAACGATCAACGATATCTCCGAGGCACTCAAACGCAAGAATGAAGAGAATGCCCAGAACACCTCTTCCGTAGCACCGCTGATACAGTTCCGTGAAGGAGAGTCACCCACCGCTATCTATGCGGTACGCTCTGCCGGTGTGGACCCCGCCAGTGGTAAAGAGATCTTCATCCGAAAGGACGGCAGTTATACTTACACCTACGATGCCAACGACCAGGTGGCTGTCGGCGACCGTAACCCCGACTGGCAGGGCAGTATCTCTTCTTTGCTGAGATACCGACAGTTCTCACTGAGCGCCAACCTGTCATACCGCTTCGGAGGAAACCTCTACAATACGACGAGAGTACAGAAGATTGAGAATATCAACCCCCGGTACAACTGCGATGAGAGAGCTTTTACCGAACGGTGGAAGCAACCGGGTGATCTCGTTCCTTACCTGAATATCTCTACTACCGGTGGCCGTTCGTATGTGTATAGCGACCGTTTCGTGGAGAAAGACAACGAGCTGTGGCTCTCCAATATCTTCCTGCAGTACGACGTGCCAACGGAATGGCTGTCTGCCCTCCACCTGCAGAAACTCTATGTGGGCATTGGCATGGAAGACCTCTTCCGACTGACGGCAGCCAAATATGAGCGCGGTACGTCTTATCCCTATAGCCGGAGCATCAACATGTCGGTAAGTGTAACCTTTTAAATGAAAGCAATTATGAAAAAAATAGCTATAAGATTATCATTCATCAGTCTGTTGCTGGTGATGCTGACGCTCACCGCATGTGATGACTTCCTGGACGTAAGACCGAAATCTGAGAAGCTCGAGCGTGAACTGTTCGAGACGGCACAGGGTTTCGAAGATGCTATCTACGGCGTGTATAGTCAGTTGCAAACGACAAACCTCTATGGAATGAACATGCTCTGGGGTATCCCCGAGGTGCTCGCACAGAACCTGGAGTGTAACAGCACGGCTATGGCAGCCCTGTCAAGGTATAACTATACGGAGAATGACGAACTGAGACAGTTGTTTTCCAAGACCTGGACAACAGCCTACCAGACCATCGGATATGCCAACAATATCCTGAACCAACTGGAGGAGAAAACCTCTGCCGACCTGCCCTTACGCAATTATTACCGGGGTGAGATGCTCGCAGTACGGGCCATGCTTCACTTTGACATGTTACGACTGTTCGCTCCTACCAACGCAAGCAGTACAGGTATCCCCTACTCCCGCAATTACTCCCGTGACATCACGGAGTTTTCCACCGTGGGCGAGGTGTACAACTATATTATCTCAGACCTTCAGGAAGCCGAGACACTCCTCAGCGGGGATGCTGACATCATCCGTTATCCGCGTGTCAACAACCAGTATCATGAGTTCCTGAACTACCGCGAGACCCACTTCAACCTCTATGCCGTACAGGCATTGCTGGCAAGAGTCTATTGGATGAGGGGCGACATGACCAATGCCGGACAGTATGCGGAGAAGGTCATCAACAGTGGTAAGTTCCCACTGGTGGGAGAGACAGAGGTGCAAGACTTCATGGCCGGCACACTCTCACCGAAAGAGACCATCTTCGGTGTGTACTCCACCGGTTATATGGAGACCTGTGAGTCGTATCTTTACAACTTAGTTTCTTTCCACAGCTACCAGGCTTACGACGATGATTCCGGCATGAAACATCTGCAGCCATGGAATGCCATCTATGACAAAGATATCGATGTCACCACACAGGACTTCCGCAGGGGCCAGTTCTCGAAAGGAGCTTCCCAGACAAGATGGCTGAAGATGACCGACTATTACACACTGGACGGTTTTGTGCCCACAGCACGCCGAAGCCTGATCTCCGGCATCACGCTCTTCCACACTGCTGAGATGTACCTGATCGCCACGGAGGCTAACCTGAAGAGCAACTACACCAAGGCACTTAACTTGTTCAACACCGAGATCCAGTCACGCGGACTGACGGCACTGACTGCTGACAAGACCCTGACCGAGGATATGCTCTTCAACGAATACCATAAGGAACTGTTCGGTGAGGGTCAGGTATGGTATAACATGAAACGACTGAACAAGGATATCATCTCGAATGTTGAGACACGAACCATCCCTGCCAGCAACGATATCTATGTGATTCCCATTCCGGAGGAAGAATATGCGTACAGACAGAAATAACGTTTATAAAGACATCAGATTATGAAGATCAAGAATATACTGTTACTGACGGTGCTGGCAGCCCTGGCTTATGCCTGCACGGAAGATGACTACAAACTGTATGACACCAACCAGAAGGACTCTGTCTTTTTCGAGTACCGTAATACGAGGAATGTCGTGGACTCCACTGTATTGTTCGTCTTCAACTACGACATCGCCACCGAGCATGTCATTGAACTGCCGGTGACACTCATGGGCATGCCGGCAGATCATGAGCGCACCATTGCCCTCACAGCCGTAAAAGACTCTACCGACATGGTTGAGGGCACGAACTACGTGATAGAGAATGCTGTCATGCCGGCAAATGCCGTTCAGACGAATGTGAGGGTACGACTGCTGCGAGACCTTGACGAACGTTTGCTGACCGACACCTTACATCTGCAGCTGGAGATTGCCGAGAACGACGACCTGCGTCCTGCCGGGCTGAAGACTTTCCGCATCTCCTACAGCGATGTGCGTCCTAAGAAACGTCCTTCCTGGTGGACGACGTACAGTCCGATGCCCGTCTATTCCTTCGAGGCCGCCCAGGTATTCTTCAAATATTTCTATGAACTTGCTCCCGTCGCCAACAAAGATGTTTACGACGAGATGATCGCCCGCTATGGTGACTACTTTGTAAAGGCCACCAACATGCAAGGCCCCCTTTCTATGTACGACACCTTCCTGATCCGCTATGTGCTGATGAAGATGTACAACGATACGAAGGACCGGATGGAATGGCAGGATGTGCCGACGGTTAGATAACAACGATATTCATTAAGTAATCATAACAGAATTATGAATAGAAGAAACTATCATCTATCAGATAAGAGCCGGATAAGCAAGTGCCTCAGGCCATCCGGTGTTTATGCCTGTGCGCTGTTCCTGATGTCTCTCTTCATGACAGCCTGTATCAGCGATGACAGTGAATACGGATCAGACAGTAACGTCCCGACCCTGAAGGTTACCGGTGACGACACCACGGAGATGCTGGTGTACAACTTCAACTTAGGAGAAACCGTACAGATAACACCAGAGGTGAAATATTCGGGGGATGCCTCCAACCTTGTTTACAACTGGCAGGTAGGCACCCTCAGCAATGGAGTGAAAGGCACCCTCAGTGAGGCTGGTAATACCCCCGCTCTTAGTTATACCTTTGAACGTGGCGGTACCTATTACGCCCATCTTACCGTCACGGACGGAAAGGTGGGACGGGCCGTGGACTACCAGATCAACGTGAACCGTACCTTTGAGCAGGGATATGTGCTAGTCAGCAACGATGCACAAGGAAACGGTAACCTGGCTTTCGTGTCTATCCCGACCCAGGAAGGTAGCAAGCCGGTGGTGATGGAACACTGTATCGAGCGGATGAACGAAGGGGTGACCGTGAAGAACCTCCGCGGACTCGCTATCGCAACCATCACCTGGCCCTCCACCATCACCCGTGTCTTTGCCCTTGCAGAGGATCAGGGCTATTGCATCGATGCAAATACCTTTGCCATTCTCACGAACATCGACTACGCGGAGATATACCCGGGCTTCAAGGCTTCCGTCATCTCTAAGGATGCCAGTGCACCATACGCCTATGATGCCACACAGAAGAAATTCGTTCACTTCAACGTACAGTATATGTTCCCATACGAGGCAAAAGCCTACATAGGACAGGAATTCGATGATTTCGTGAACAGTCAGTATTCCCGTTGGGAACGACTCTATGACAACCAGTTGTATGTGAACTATCACCAACCGTCGGTAACGATCTATTACGCTTATGCCACCTATTTCGGTTACCCGACACCATTCGTGTCATCGGGTGACATGCTTGCCGGACAACAGCTCCTCTCTGTCTTCGCCGGTACGGAATATGGTGATGTCTGCTGTCCTACCTATCTGGTTACACGGGCTGCCGACGGGAAGACCATCCGTCTGTACACCAACAGCCAGAGTATGTATCCCGAAGAGCAGTATTTCACGGTGGAAGAGATGACCGACACGGGTGAGGAGGCCATCCCCGAGCAGGGCACCCACTTCTATGGATCTGTCGTATATAA
>JAEEZP010000157.1 GCA_016291915.1 Prevotella sp.
GCTGCACGTGCGATCTGCTCAGCCATGCGCTCGGTATTGCCATACATCGTGCCGTAACAGATCACGATACCCTCTTCTGTCTCATACTTGCTCATACGGTCATACTCACCTATCACACGGTCAATATACTGATGCCATACCGGTCCGTGGGTAGTACAGATGTAAGCCAACTTCACTCCGGCCAGCTTCTTCAACGCTTGTTGTACAGGAGTACCGTACTTTCCAACGATATTGGAATAGTAACGAACCATCTCCAGCCAGTAGCTGTCACAGTTGATCTGCTCATCGATCACACCACCGTTCAGGGCTCCGAAGCATCCGAAGGCATCACCGCTGAACAATACAGCGCCTTCCTCTGCTGTGGCAGGATTGTTACAAAGGGTGACCATCGTCTCAGGCCAGTGTACCATCGGGGTGAGCACGAACTGCAGTTCGATGCTTCCCAGAGAAAGCGTATCACCGTTCTTTACCTCTACCTCGTTACCCTGCACACCGTAGAATCCCTGCATCATGCCGAAGGTCTTCTTGTTACCGATGATCTGGATCTCAGGATAGTATTTCTTCACCAAGGCAATAGATCCGCTGTGGTCGGGCTCCATGTGGTTGATAACCAGATAGTCAACGGGTCTGTCACCAATCACTTCATGGATGTTTTCCAGGTATTGTGTAAAGAAGTCAACCTCCACGGTATCGATCAGGCAAACCTTATCGTCCACCAGCAGATAGGAGTTGTAGCTTACACCGTTGGGGAGTGGCCAGAGCCCCTCAAAAAGGTTCTTGTTACGGTCGTTGACACCAACGTAATAGATTTTGTTTGTGATTTCAATCATGTTGAGAATGTATTATCTTGTTAGTTGTTTTAATATGTCTGCAAATTTACGTATTTTTAGTGAATATCCAATGATTTTTTCGTAATTTTGCCGCCAAATGAAAAAATACAATACTTATACCCTCCATAACGGTCTCCGTGTGATTCATCTCGGATCCACCTCCCCTGTTGTTTATTGCGGTTATGTGATAGCTGCTGGCACCCGCGATGAGCTTTTCGGACAAGAGGGGTTGGCTCATTTCTGTGAACATGTCTCTTTCAAAGGAACAGAGCATCGGCATGCCATGCAGGTCGTCAACTGCCTTGAGCGTGTAGGTGGTGACCTGAATGCCTTTACCACGAAGGAGGATACAGTCTTCTATGCCGCTATCCTGAAAGATCATCTGGCGAAGGCTGTCGATGTGCTGTCGGATATTGTCTTCCACAGTGTCTATCCACAGTCGGAGATCGACAAGGAAGTGGAGGTGATCTGTGATGAGATAGACAGTTATCAGGATTCTCCCTCGGAGCAGATCTTCGATGACTTTGAGAATCTTATCTTTGACAATCATCCACTAGGACATAATATCTTAGGGGATGCTGATAAGGTAAGATCTTTCCGTACAGCGGATGCCCTTTCGTTCACCCGACAGTTCTATATTCCTTCGCGTGCCGTATTCTTCGTTTATGGGGATGTGGACAGTAAGAAGGTCGTCAGTATGCTGGAGCGTGCAACCCCAGATATTGCTGATATATCCAACAATCAGACTGGAAAACTTACTCCCGACGGAAGGAGTCGTAAGGGTATGCCTTTATCGCCTTATGTCCCCCGGCAGGTAGAGGTGCCCAAGGGTACGCATCAGGCACATGTGATGCTTGGCAACAGAGGATATCAGATGTATGACGACCGTCGTATCGTGCTTTATCTGTTGAATAATATCATGGGAGGACCGGGGATGACGGCCCGTCTGAATGTGGCTTTGCGGGAGAAACGCGGGTTGGTATATACCGTGGAGAGCACGATGGTGAACTATTCTGATACGGGTATGTGGTCAACCTACTTCGGTTGTGACAGCCATGATGTGGAGCGTTGCCTTCGTCTGGTTCGTAAGGAGTTGGATAAGATGTGCAACAACCCGTTGTCCGAACGCCAGCTCAATGCTGCTAAGCAACAGTTGAAAGGGCAGTTGGGCGTCGCTTCTGACAACCGTGAGAACTTTGCCATTGACTTCGGAAGGAGCTTCCTGCATTACGGCATGGAGAAAGATCTTACCCGATTGTTTGAAAGTATAGACAGAATAACTCCCGAACAAGTGCGTGACGTTGCCCGGGAGATATTCGATGAAAAGGCGATAACCACCTTGGTATATCGCTGATTATCGTGTAGCGAAGTACATGCCGTTGCCGGTAGCCATGCGTACCTGATACAATCCGAGATTGTCCATGCTCACGTCCATGCTCTTGCCGTTGGGGAGATAAACCTCAGCGGTATTGTTGTCCTTCACCTTCAGCAACTTAACGATACCTTCTTCTGTCTGCATGCTCCAAACCTTCTCTTTCTTGTCGAAAGTGAAATTCACGATGTCACCAGCCTCATTCTTGATCTCATAACCATCCTTCAGGTTGGTTACAGCATACATCTTACCGTCACTGCCCATCACATTATGAGTCTTGCCTACGTTGCTGGCTACGGGGTTGTCACCGGTCCAGAACTCGATGGTGTTCAATACCAACACGTCGGCGATGGCACAAATCTCGTAAACAGGAATGATGCTCAATACGAGGAAGATAATCTCGTTGACGAACTTACTGCTTGTTGCACCCTGGTTCCAGTCAAGAACTTTGTTGAACAGACCGAAAGAACCGATACAAGAACTGAACATAATCGTTGCTGCCATCAGGCATACCATGGATTTCTTAACTTTTATCATAACTGTTGTTTTTATAAATGATTAATAAATAA
>JAEEZP010000158.1 GCA_016291915.1 Prevotella sp.
CAGATGTCTGCCTCCGTGTGGCTGAGTTTTTTCATATACCTATTATTAATGCCGACTCCCGACAGATCTTTCAGGAGATTCCCATAGGGACAGCTGCCCCCACTGCACAACAACAGCAGCGGGTGAAGCATTATATGGTGGCCAACCATCAACTGTCAGACTATTACAGTGCATCGATGTACGAACAGGATGTGCTGAAGATTCTCGATGACGAATTCCAAAGACATGATATTGCCCTGCTCAGCGGTGGATCGATGATGTATGTCGATGCCGTATGTAATGGCATCGATGATATACCCACGGTAGATGATGAGACCCGGGCATGGATGAAAGAGCGTTATGCCAAAGAAGGCCTCGAATCACTATGCAAAGAGTTAAAGCTGCTGGATCCCGACTACTATGCGATCGTCGACAAAAAGAACTACCGCAGGGTAATCCATGCACTGGAGATTATCCATTGTACAGGAAAGACCTATACCTCTTTCCGCACAAACACCCATAAGGAACGTCCTTTCAACATCATAAAAATTGGTTTAACCAGAGACCGTAACGAATTATACGACAGGATCAACCGTAGGGTTGATAAAATGATGGAGGAAGGATTGCTTGATGAAGCCCGCAGGATGTATCCGCTACGTCAGTTGAACGCGCTGAATACCGTAGGTTATAAAGAATTGTTTAATTACTTCGATGGCGTATGGTCGTTGGAGGAGGCTGTAGAACGTATCAAAGGGAACACCCGCAGATACTGTCGTAAACAACTCACCTGGTATAAGAACAACCCGGAGATCACCTGGTTCCACCCCGACAACGTTGAAGAAATCATAAATTTTATTGAATCCTTAACATAATAAACGGTAATGAAGGAAGGTTATTCCTTTATTTTTATTATCTTTGCACGATATAATAATAAAAACTACAATCATCATGAACATACGCGAATCATGGATCGGAAAACTACTATCATGGTTTAAAGGTTTCTTTTCCTGGTATAAGTCTCTCTATAAAGGAAAGAAGTGGTATACCAAAACAATCGTTGGTTTTATATCACTCATCCTCATGTTCATCATCTATCTGGGGATGGTGGACATCAACTTCCTTTGGTTGTTCGGTAAGAGTCCTGGCTTCTTCTCTGGCATCAAAGATCCTCAGACAAGTGAGGCCTCAGAGATATACAGTGCGGATGGTGTGCTGATCGGAAAATATTTCAGTGAGAACCGCACCCCCGTGAAATACGAGGAGGTGAACCCTGCTTTCTGGAAAGCCCTTATCGATACGGAGGATGAGCGATTCTATAAGCATAGAGGTGTGGATGTCATCGGATTATTAGGTGCTGTTAAAGATGCCGTGCTTCATCATGATGCCCGTGGTGGTTCTACCATCACCCAGCAGTTGGCCAAGAATATGTTCCGTGTACGTACGCAGTATTCCACCGGTCTGCTCGGAAAGATCCCCGGTGTGAAGATGCTCATCATGAAGACCAAGGAATGGATCATCGCCAGTAAACTGGAGTATCTCTTCGAAAAGAAAGAGATCCTCACCATGTATGCCAACACAGTGGATTTCGGTTCTAATGCCTTCGGTATCAAGACGGCATGTAAGACCTATTTCAACACCACCCCTGCTGAACTGAAGACCGAACAGGCTGCAGTATTGGTGGGTATGCTGAAGGCCACTACCTACTACAATCCTATCGCCAACCCCAAGAACTCGGAGAGAAGGCGTAATCAGGTACTCGATAACATGGTACATCTGGGAGATCTTACTGCTAAGGAATGTGACTCTCTAAAACAAATACCTATCACACTGGATTATAGTGTGGAGACCAATTACGATGGACAGGCCAAGTATTTCCGTGAGGCAGTGGCTCATTATCTGGAAGACTGGTGTAAGGAGAACTCGTATGACTTGTACAGCAGTGGTCTGAAGATTTACACCACCATCGATACCCGCATGCAGAAATATGCGGAGGAAGCGGCTACCACGCAGATGAAACAGGTACAGCAGAACTTCAATAACCACTGGGGTAAGCAGGAACCATGGCAGGATGAGACACATAACGTGATCCCCAACTTCATTGAGGGTATCGCCAAGAAACTGCCGGTATACAATTATCTCACGAAGAAATATCCCAATCAGCCCGACTCCGTGGACTACTATCTGAACCAGCCTCATACGGTGAAAGTGTTCGATTATGAGAATGGCACTATAGAGAAAGAGATGTCTACCATGGACTCCATCCGTTATATGGTCCGTTTCATGCACTGTTCTTTCGTAGCCATGGAACCCCAGACGGGATATGTGAAAGCATGGGTAGGTGATATCGACTTCGACTCCTGGAAATATGATAAGGTGACAGCCATGCGACAGCCGGGATCAACCTTTAAGTTGTTCGTTTATACCGAGGCCATGAACCAAGGACTCACGCCTTGTGACAAGCGCAGGGATGAGTATTTCTCCATGGAGGTATACGACAGAAAACAGAAGAAGATGGTGCGATGGACACCCTCTAATGCCGACGGACGATTCTCTGGTGACTCCATCCCCCTGAAAGCTGCTTTCGCCAAGAGTATCAACTCGGTGGCTGTGCGCTTAGGACAAGAGATGGGCATCAAGAATATCATTGCCACGGCACAGGATATGGGTATTCACAGTAAACTGGATGACACACCGTCATTGGCATTGGGTTCTTCGGATGTGAACCTGCTGGAGATGGCTGATGCCTACTGTTGTATAGCTAACGACGGTAAGCACATCGACCCTGTGCTGGTAACACATATCGTTGACAAGAACGGTAAAGAGGTTTACAGAGCACCGAAAGAAGTGAAACAAGTTATCCCCTATAAGAGTGCTTTCCTCATGCAGAAGATGATGATGGGCGGACTGCGCGAGCCAGGAGGCACCTCCATGAGTCTGAACCACTGGGTGGGTGTACGCAAAGCCTTAGACACGGAGTTCGGTGGAAAGACAGGTACCTCTAACAATCACTCCGATGCTTGGTTTATGTGCATCAGTCCAAATATCGTCTGCGGTGCATGGGTAGGTGGAGAATACCGCTGTATCCATTTCCGAACAGGTGCCCTTGGTCAAGGTTCTAAGACAGCATTGCCCATCTGCGGCTATTTCCTGGAATCACTGATGAATGATCCGAACTTCTCCCAGTATCATGGCAAATTCAAGAAACCATCCGAAGAGGATATCGTATCCAGCCTATATGAGTGCTCGAGCTACTACGTACAAAAACGTGACACCTCAGATATCGACTCCCTCGCGATGATGGACGATGAGATCCTTCTCGATGAAGAGGGTAATCCGATCATCCATGAGGAAACGGAAGGGAATACCACGGATCCTAGCAGCCCAGAAAAGAAAACTGAGAAGGTAAAGGAACAGGCGGTAACCTTTGATGACTTGTAATGGCCAACAAAAAATACGATATCGGTGAGATCGATCTGGATAATCAGGAACTGCAACAGGCGCTGCAAATCATACAGTATACGCGCAGGTCGCTGTTCCTGACCGGTAAGGCGGGTTCCGGAAAATCCACCTTACTGAAGTATATCTGTAATACCACCAAAAAGAAATATGTGGTATTAGCTCCTACCGGTATCGCTGCCATTAATGTGGGGGGCGTCACCCTGCACAGTTTCTTCAAGATCCCTTTTCACCCCCTGTTGCCCAACGACAGCCGGTTCAGCTACCGACACATCAGGGAGACCTTGAAGTATAACAATGAGAAGAAGAAACTGCTACGTGAACTGGAACTGATCATTATTGATGAGATATCCATGGTGCGTGCAGACATTATCGATTTCATCGACAAGATCCTGCGTGTATACAACCGTAATATGCGTGAGCCGTTCGGAGGAAAGCAGTTGCTTCTGGTAGGTGATATGTATCAGCTGGAACCGGTAGTGAAGGAGGAGGATCGCAAAATGCTCCAGCCCTTCTACCCTTCTTCTTTCTTCTTTGATGCACGTGTGTTCCGAGAGTTTCAACTGGTAAGCATAGAACTGAAAAAGGTGTATCGCCAGAAAGATCCTGTCTTTATCACAATCCTCGACCATGTGCGTACAAGTAAGGTATCTGCTCTTGATTTGCAGATGCTTAACAAACGTGTGGATGAACCGATGATACAACAGGATAACCAGTTGGCCATCACCCTCTCCTGTCGCAGGGATACTGTCGACTATATCAACACGCAAGAGTTGGATAAGCTACCCGGAGAACCCACTCTCTTTAAGGGCACCATCACAGGTGAATTCCCTGAGAGTAACCTGCCCACACCCATTGAACTATATCTGAAGCCAGGTGCTCAGATTATCTTCATCAAGAATGATATGGACAAACGCTGGGTGAACGGTACCCTGGGCGTGATAGAAGCCATCGATGAAGAGACAGCCCTCCTCTATGTCATCACTGAAGATGGGGAGGAATATGAGGTAGAACCGGCACAGTGGAGCAATATTCGTTATACCTTTAACGAGAAAGAACAGAAGATAGAGGAAGAGGAGATCGGTGTCTACCGCCAGTTCCCTATTCGTCTGGCATGGGCCATCACGATCCATAAGAGTCAGGGCCTCACCTTCCGTCATGTGAATATCGATCTTACCGGAGGTGTCTTTGCAGGAGGACAAACTTACGTTGCTCTGAGCCGCTGTGTGTCTTTAGAGGGTCTGTCACTCACCGAACCGATCCGCAGAGAGGATATCTTCATACGCAATGAGGTGGTCAACTATGCACAACAGTACAACAACCAGCAGCATATCCACCAAGCCCTGTCAGAGAGCAAAGCCGACAAGGAGTATCATGATGCCGTAACAGCTTTTGAGAAAGGTGATTACGAACAGTGCTTGAATCATTTCTTTGTTGCTATCCACAGTCGTTATGACATCGAGAAACCTGCTGCCAAACGACTCATCAGAAGGAAACTCTCTGTCATTAACCGTTTAAGACAAGAGAAAGAAACACTCCAGAAAGAGATAGATGAACAGAAGACCTATCTGGAGAAACTATCCGTGGAATATATTATGATGGGTAAAGAATGCGAGCGTGAGCAGATGTGGGAGGCAGCGATAGCCAACTACAACAAAGCACTGCATCTACGCCCGGATTCTCTAGAGGCCAAGAAACGCCTAAAAGCTCTTCGAAAGAAAGTCAAAGAATAGACGTTTCTGTTATTTAACTGTACAGATACCGTTTGATACTCATCTTAGGAGTCTTCTCAAAGGGCTCATCCACCAGTACCACCTTATTTAATTTACTGTACACTGGCAATGACCGATTGGCAGCAGTACGGATCATCTCGGGTATTTCTGCCTTGGTTTTCTTGTCGGTATCCTCGGGGATATCAGGATAGACAAGGGCCACCAACTTACCGTTACGATCTACTACCAACGACTCTACGACATACGGACAGCCAGACAAGACGGCTTCTATTTCCTCTGGGTAGATATTCTGTCCGGAGGAGTTGAGGATCATCGATTTAATACGTCCACGGATAAAGATATTCCCCTCTTCATCCATCGTGCCCAAATCACCCGTACGGAACCAGCCATCATCGGTAAATGCCATCATGTTTGCCTCGGGGTTCTTATAGTAGCCAATTGTCATATTAGCACCCCGTGCCTGTATCTCACCCGCCTCATTCTTGGGATCCTCAGAGATAATCCTGAGTTCATGAACAGGTTTGCCACATGATCCGGGCACGAAGTTGGTCCACCACTCCCATCCTAACAACGGACAGGCTTCGGTCATACCATAACCCACGGTGAACGGCAGTCGTATTGTCGTAAAACACTGTTCTACCTCAGGCTTAAGTGAGGCGCCACCCATGATAAAACAGCGAACCCTCCCACCGAAGGCAGACAGGATCTTCCTACGTACAAGCTTATATATCAGTTTGTTGGCATAAGGTATGGAAAGCAAGCGGTCCATCTTCTCCAAAGCCGGTTTGATGGAATTGGCATAGACCTTCTCCATCACCAACGGAACAGTAACGACCATATAGGGCTTTACTTCTTTCATCGCCTTGAGCAGGGTTGTTGGAGATGGTGTCTTTCCTAAGAAATACACGGTGACTCCATCTATATTGGGATGAATAAACTCAATAGCCAACCCATACATATGGGCCATGGGGAGCATCGACACGATCGTCTCTCCCGGTTTGTTGGGGAAGTGGGTATTGCTGAACTCATCCGTATCAGAGAGGGCACCATAGGTAAGCATCACCCCCTTAGGGTTACCGGTGGTTCCTGAGGTGTAGTTGATGATAGCCAACTTATCCCAGTTGTCTGTAGGATAAGAGATATTCTCCGGCTTTAAACCATCGTGGTAGGTGCGGGTAAATGTCTGCATGCGGTTTTCCCATGCTTTGGCGACACGCTCGTCACGATGCCACAACAGCCGATGGTCTTTCACGTTGATGACTGCTTTTACCGACGGCATCTGTTCGGGATTCAGTTTTTGCCAGATATCCTCATCCGTAAAGAGCAGAACACTGTCAGAATGATGGGTCAGGGCTGTGATACTCGATGGATGGAAATCAGCCAGCAGAGGCACTGCCACACACTCGTTCACATTGATATCCCAAAACGTGATGGCCCAACGGGCAGAGTTACGCGCACAGAGGGCCATCTTACTGCGCTTGGTGATTCCTGCCTCAGAAAGGAAGAGTCTGAACTGTTCTATGTCTGTAGCCAACTGCGCATAGGTATACGACTCTCCGCCATAATCACAGAGTGCCTTCTTGTTCCACTGCGCCTTCACAGTGTCTTCCATTTTTTTCAGATAATGTTTCATCTACTTTCTGTTTAAAAAATAAAAACTTGTCATACAAGGAAAAATACAGAAAGAGGATAAATGGAGGATATGTCAACAACCACATATCCTCCATAAGGACGTAATTCCCTCACGGGAATCAAATAATTACTTCGTATAAAGAGCTACGATGGTCTCGTATTTCTCCTGCTTACCAGAAGTCTGCTTGGGCTCCTCTACTTTCTTACCATACTCATAGATCTGCTCCATAGTCAACTTACCGTCTTCGAAGTCCTTACCGATACCACTGTCGAAAGAGGCATAGCGCTCCTTCAGCATAGCGGGCAGCTCACTCTCTTCGAGGATAGCAGCAGCATTGAGCAGAGCACGTGCCATAGCATCCATACCACTGATATGAGCGATGAAGATATCCTCAGGATCGGTAGAGTTACGACGAAGCTTTGCATCGAAGTTAGTACCACCGTTGCCAAAACCACCATTGCGGATGATCTGCATCATAGCCTGTGTGAGCTCGTAGTTGTCGATGGGGAACTGATCG
>JAEEZP010000159.1 GCA_016291915.1 Prevotella sp.
TAACACGATCACACCATTCATCATATACAGGATCTTCCACTTGTAATTCCGGATGTGACAACAAGTAATCCACACTCCTACGGACACCCTCAGAGAAACGGGTAGTGGCACAAAAACCGGGAACTGCCCTTTTCAACTTTGCGCAGTCGAAGACCACCGTCACAGCCTTGTCACCAATCAGGTTACCGGTGAGATTCCATTCTTCAGGAGAAACAGCCGCAATAAAATCGGAAGAAACATGGTAAGGCTTGAATGCTACACCCAAGGCCTCAGCAATAGTCTGATAAATCTGATCCCAAGTCAGCGACTCATCACTCATAATCTGAAAAACTTCTCCGATAGCTTTGGGATTTCCTAACAAACCAATAAAGCCACGGGCAAAATCTTCATTCCATGTCATGGTCCATAAAGAACTGCCATCACCCTGAATGATCACAGGTTTTCCTTCCAGCATCCGTTTAAGTACCGGCCAGCAACCCATTGTTCCTCTGACACTTGTAGGCACGCCCCGCTCAGAGTACGTATGACTTGGACGAACGATAGTAATAGGGAATCCCTTTTCACGATATGTCCTCATCAGCAGTTCTTCGCATGCTATCTTATCACGGGCATATTGCCAGAAAGGATTTGCCTGCGTTGTTCCTTCTGTAATGATATAACTGCGGGCTGGCTTGTTATAAACAGAGGCCGAACTGATGAAGACATACTGACGTGTCTTTCCGTAAAAAAGACGGATGTCACGCTCTATATCACCTGGAACAAAACCGATAAACTCACACACGGCATCGAAGGATAAACTGCCAATAGCTTCAAGCACTTCATCTTCATGGTGAATATCCGCAATGATCTGTTTAACTCCTTCCGGCAATTCATGACGGCGGGAACCACGATTCAGCACATACAAATCATGTCCTTCTGTGGCCAGTTGACGGGTAATAGCACTACTGATTGTACCTGTACCACCTATTAATAATATCTTCATAAAAAAATATTTAATATCCAAAGTCCTCACCAACCAATACCACGATATGTCTTCCTTTGGGCGAATGACGCAGGAAGTGGATGTAGTTGCAGATACAGTCAAGGGATTTGCAGTTATGGCACACACCGTCTGTCTGACAAGGGGTATTGATATTAAAGCGGGCCGCGTTAATAGGACTCGCCGTGCTCCTTGCCCGGGCTAAGGCCGCATCGACGGTCTGCGCCACCTTGTTGATGCCTATCACGAAGATCACCCGTTTGGGTCCCCACGTAATGGCTGCCACACGGTTGCCATTGCCATCGATATTCACGATCACGCCATCCTCACTGATCGCATTGGCACTCGAGAGGTAATAGTCACAAGTGAAGGCACGCTCGTAGATGGCCTGCTTTTCTTCTGCCGTCTGCACAAGGTCACGGTCAAATACCTGATAGTCTGAAGCATGGAGGGCAGCCGTAAGTCCCATCTTCCGGATAGTATCCGAGCCACCCCATGTCACACTACTGCCCTGGGGCATCAGCGTCAACACCATGTTAATGGCTTCTTGAGCATCCTCGCAATAATAGGCCTCGAAATGGCGCTTTCTGAGATTCTCTATGATCTTATGTCCTAACAAAAGATTCCTTTTATTCTTTACTTCCATATCTTATTCGCTTATTACTCAGCAAAAATAATAATTATTTTACAAATGCAAAAGAAAACAGATTATTTCTTACACGATTATTTGGAGAATCATTCTTAAAAATATAACTTTGCAAGGATTATACACAATAATGTTAAATGAAAAATAATATGTCACGAAACATGGAAATTAAATGTAGGATTGCAATGCTGTTTATGATTATCATGACAGTTAGCGGAGTGAGAGCTCAGAAATACAAACCGATTAATCCGGTTAAAGGATTTATCATCACCCACGCAGGGGATACCATACAAGGAACGATTGACTACCTTTCGGAGATAAAATGTGCATCAGGCTGTATGTTTATGAGAGATGGAGAGAATGATTACCGTAATTATACTACCGATGACCTGCAGGCATATCGCCTTTTGAACAATGGCGTGTTTTATGTGCGCCGTAGTTTCCCGATTAATGGCTTAAACCGAACTTTCTTCGCTGAGTTTTTATTAAAGGGAAGTATCAGCCTTTACCATCTGAATGACGATGGCATGCACTATTATTTCCTGGAGGATGAAGATGGCAATCTGGCAGAGATTCGACAGTCAGAATATGAGAATCAAAATACAGAAAGCGATGCTGATCTTAAAAGATCAAAAGGCTTGAGGGTTTATCAAGCATCGCAAATGCTCAACAAGAGTATGCAGGCTGTGAAAGACTTGCAACGTAAAGAGATAACATCGCATAATCTCACGGCTATCGTACGGCAGTATAATGAAGAATACTGTGTCTCAGGTGGTGACTGTGTTCAGTTTGAATATGATGAGAAAGCTTCCAGGTCAGTAAAGCCACGGCTGAGAGTAGAGGCAGGTGCTGCCTATTGGAAGATGTCCAACTCATTTTTAAGTAATTCTTATTTGCTACCCAGTATCGGCATCGGTTTTGAATTGGATTTCCCCCGTTTGGGTCATCGTTTAGCGCCTCAGGTCATGCTTCAGTGCAGCAGGATATCCCATACTTTCAAAGATTACTATTATCAGGATATCTATAAGGAGGTTGACGGAGTAAGGACGAAGGTAGGCGTGGAATACTACGATGCTACACAGGAAGGTTACATACTATTAGTACAGTTAGGGTGTCTTCATCGTTTTGATATAGGTGACTTAAGAAGTAAACTGATACTACAATGGTCGCTTGAGCCAGGTTATATCGTTAATTTTAGGAATAAATACGATACCGGTAGTGAGAAGTTGGGACCATCCCCTATTATCGGGTTGCATGCAGGAGCAGGTATTGAGATCCCCGCCGGCAATCACCAACTCCAATTTATATTGGGCTACGACATGTTAAAGCAGAAGGGTTCATATTATGATAAAATCAACGGCTTGTCCTTGAAGGTGGCCTTGGTTATTTAATAGGTTAAACAGATAGAATATAAGACTCGTGAAAATATTTTTCGGATATAGAGGAAAAGTGAAGAGACCATTAATGATTCTCTTTTGCTCATTCGTTACGCTTTTGTCTGTTTCATCACAGGAGTTAGCCGACTCTGTGGTAACACGCATGCAAAGACAGTTGACCGTCTTTCCGCAAGAGAAAGTCAGCATGCATGTGGACCGCACGGTATTCCTGCCGGGTGACAGTGTCTGCATGAAGGTGTATGTCACGGATGCAGCTACCCTCGTGCCCGCATTGAAGAGTCAGTTTGTCTATGTGGAACTCCTCGACAGTAAGCGACAGTCACTGCAAAGAAAACGATTGATAGCCTCCAACAACCTGTTTACCGGACACATCGATTTGCCACACGACCAAGAGGCTGGCATCTATTATCTTTGGGCATATACCCTCTATTCCACCCAGTTGAAAGACTACGACTGTCTTATACCCATCCAGGTAGGCAGTGAAAAGCCGGAAAGTAATGGAAAGAGAAATGCCAGTAAGAATGTGATTCCGTTATTACGTTTCTTCCCTGAGGGAGGTTATTTGGTTGAGGGATCGGTGTGTATGGTAGGCTTTGAAGCTGTCAGCAATGAGGGCGACAGTTTGAGTATCTCAGGTGAAATAGTGGATAAAGCAGGAAAGGTGGTCAGTCATTTTGCCACCTCTCATCATGGTTTAGGCAGATTTCCTTTGTCTGTCAAGGCCGGAGAACAATATACAGCTATCTGTAAGAATGTCAGTGGACATACCTATTCTTTTCCTCTGCCGCAGAGTCGTAACGATGTGGCATGTCTGCAATGCCGGCAACGCTCAGATGATATACAGGTGATCGTCAATAGTGGCAATAATTTCCATTCACGGAAACTACATCTTCTGGTTCATTGCCGCGGACAGATCGTCAGTTATCAGGATATCCGTCCAGGGTCCCTCTATCATCTGTCTCCTACCTCCCTTCCTGCGGGAGTAAACAGTGTGTTGCTTATCGATGATGAGGCTCATGTGTTAAGTGAGCGACTGCTCTTCTCCTCAAATACCGATATTAACATGCCGCTCACGATTGAGAGCAGTAAGCAGGAATATAATATACGCGACAGCATACCGTTACAGTTGTCACTCCCCGGCATGAGAGAGGGTGAGTTTGCTTTTCTCTCCCTCTCAGTGACCGATGACGGAATCACCCGCGGCAGTCACTGTCCTTCACTATGGAGTCAGTTATTGCTATCCTCCGACATCCAGGGATATATTCCTCAGGCAGACGATTATTTCTCACCCGTATGGCAGTATGAAAAACTCGACTTACTGATGATGGTTAATGGATGGCGACGCTATGACATGCCTGCTGTATTACAAGGCAATTATACCTTTCCATCTGTTGAGCATGAACATTCCCAGAGTGTGAAAGGACGTATACGGGCTGTCTTCAAGAATCAACCTATCGACAGTGTTCAGGTGTCATTAGCCATTATGAAACAAAGATATGTCAACGGAACATTTACCGATGCTGAAGGTAGGTTTGAGTTTGACAACCTTAATTTTTCTGAAGATGCAGATGCTTATGTTTATGCGAAGCGTAAGAAAGACCGTCGTTGTCTGGTGGAAATAGATCAGCAACGTCCTCCTTTTACCCCAGATATATTGAAAAAGAGAGGATCCGTGAAATGGATCCCATGGTTGAATATCGATGACGATCTTCTGCAATCGTATTCTCAGGACAGTCATCTGCTCGAGGAAGTAGTGGTGAAAGGAAAGGCTCCTACTTATCTGGTGGACCAACCGAACATGTCGTTCGACCGTAATAGCATCAAGGAAGGAAACTATGCTGATTTCGCCATGTTGTTGTTATGTACCAACTGCCTGTATATAGATAATGAGAATGAATTGATCAAATTGGATCCTGCCTATGCCACAAGTATTGAAAGACTCTCCATGGCAGGGAGTTCTAACAATGCATTAGACACGATGACAGACACGGTTACAGACTCTGCATCAGGGGGACCTTATGCCAGTTGGCCAACCATCAGACTGTATGTCAACGGCTCAGAAGTACCCAATGCCTCCCTTCATGATATCAGTCTTACTGATGTTGAACGGGTAGATCTGTATTTAGGAAACCGTGCGTGGATCTTCGGTGTTACGGAAGGAGGAGTGGTGGATATCACTATCCGTGGAGGACTCCATCGCGCATCGGATAATATCTTCAACAACAAGATAGTACGTTTGGAAGGCTATCAGGCTCCTGCAGAATATTATTTCCCCCGTTATCCTAAAGGATCCAGACCATCAGAGATGTTACCGGATGTCCGTCGTACGCTTTATTGGAATCCTTATCTGCGTATGGTAAAGGATATGCCTATGCACCTCGATTTCTATAGTGCTGATATTCCCACAACCTATACCGTACGTGTAGAGGGTGTTACCAGCCATGGTCGTATTGTCAGTGGAACACTACCACTGACAATAAAGATCAACAACTAAGGGGGTCAGATAGTTTATTTTCTCACGGGATCGGTGGTCAGGCCACATCCGAGTTTCTTGAAAATCTTACGGTCCACCTCACTGAGCATCACCGTGGCATGTACCTGACAACCATCAAGCATTGGTAAACATTCAAGGGCTTTACGACAGTTCTCATCCGTCTTACTGAGTACCGCCAATGCAATAAGTACTTCATCAGTATGTAAACGAGGATTGTTGCCGTGTAGCATGGATGTCTTCATTCTCTGGATTGGCTCGATCATCTCTTGAGGAATCAACTTCAGACTGTGGTCAATACCTGCCAGATATTTGATGGCATTGAGGATAAGAGCAGCACTCGGACCTAACAGACTGGATGTCTCTGCCGTTATCAGTGTGCCGTCAGCTAATTCAATGGCAGAACAGGGTGTGCCGGAACGTAGCTTACGCTCGTAAGCAGCCACTGTACAACGACGGTCGGCAGTACTTAGTTTCATCTGCTTCATCAGAAGCGCTAACTTATTGATCTCCACATCATTATCTTGACCTTCAGCCATATTACAAAGGGCGGTATAATAACGACGGATAATCTCCTGACGGGATGCTTCACAACAAACCTCATCGTCACTGATACAGAATCCAACCATGTTGACGCCCATATCTGTTGGTGACTTATAAGGACTCTCCCCAAAGATACCTTCAAAGATAGCATTCAACACCGGGAAAATCTCAATATCACGGTTATAGTTGACAGTGGTCTTACCATATGCCTCCAGATGGAAGTGATCGATCATGTTCACATCATTGAGATCAGCAGTTGCTGCCTCATATGCTACATTGATAGGATGTTTCAAAGGAATATTCCAGATCGGGAATGTCTCAAACTTCGCATAACCGGCTTTCACCCCACGACGGTTTTCATTATACAACTGACTCAGACAGACAGCCATCTTACCACTACCCGGACCCGGGGCCGTGACAACCACTAAAGGACGGGTGGTCTCCACATAGTCGTTTTTACCAAAGCCCTCATCGGAATCAATCAACTCTACATTCGTGGGATAGCCCTCAATCAGATAATGATAATAGACACGTACCTGTCCTTGACGTTCCAGACGATCATGGAAAGCCACAGCACTATGCTGACCATTGAAATGAGTGATCACAACACTGCTGACATATAATCCTCGTTGGGTGAACACATCACGCAGACGCAGCACATCTTGATCATAGGTAATACCCAGATCGCCACGCACCTTGTTACGCTCAATATCTTCTGCACTGATAACAATGATGATCTCAACATCTTCACGCAACTGCATGAGCATCTTCAGCTTACTGTCAGGATGAAAACCGGGAAGCACTCTGCTGGCATGATAATCGTCATAGAGTTTTCCACCGAACTCCATATAGAGTTTATCACCAAACTGAGCTATTCTTTCTTTAATATGCTCCGATTGAATCTTCAAGTATTTGTCATTGTCAAAACCTATCTGCATAACTATTCCTTTTGAGTGACTGATAAAATAAGGTGGAATGAATAATCTTTTCTTAGGAGATAATAAAGATTACAAACCGGGATGCAAATATACAAAAAAAAATGCTAATGAAAAAGAAAAAGATGAAAAACAAAAAAAATATTTTGTTCTGAGTACAAGAAAGTGCTTTTACGAGTGTTTTATAAATAAAGAAGGTTTACTACCATGATAATGAATGAAATTATTACGAGTACACAGAATCCCAAGATCAAACGGCTGATGATACTTCAGCAGAAATCCGCTGAACGAAAGAAAGAAGGTATTTTCATCGTTGAAGGATGTCAGGAGATAAACCACTGTATTCATAACCATCTGCAGATAGTTACCTTATTTTATTGTCAGTCACTATGGGATAAAGACTATTCCTCTTTATTCTCACGGGCCACCCAATGTATAGAGGTGTCAGAGAAGGTGTATGAGAAGATGGCATACCGGGGAAGTACGGAAGGCCTTATAGCCACCGTGAAGGCCCAGCAACTGTCATTGAACGATCTCCGGCTGTCGGCATCACCGCTCATTATCGTATTGGAAAAGGTAGAGAAACCCGGTAACCTCGGAGCTGTCTTACGTAGCGCTGACGCTGCCCATGCCGATGCTGTTATCGTATGCGATCCCCTTACCGACATCTATAATCCAAACATCATCCGCAGTTCTGTGGGAGCACTCTTTACTGTTCCTTGCGTAGCCTGTTCGTCAGAAGAATGTATCGGCTTTCTTAAAAACCATCATATACAGATTTTGACCGCCCAACTGCAAGACTCACGACTATATTATGATATCGATATGAAGAAACCTACGGCTATCATTATGGGGACGGAATCTACCGGACTGACACAGACATGGCGTGAGGCAGCCGATGCACATATCCGTATCCCGATGCTCGGACAGATAGATTCCCTGAATGTTTCGGTAAGCACTGCCATCCTCCTTTTTGAGGCTGTACGACAGCGACAATCTGTCATATGACAGGAGGGAATCATAAAATTATTAAAAAGTAGACAAATTATTAATAGTTCAATGAATGTAAAAAAACCACTTTTGCTCGCAAATATCTTTTAACGGCAATGACAATAGTGTTAAAAGAGAAGAAAACAAACAGACAAATTGACAGATTTACATTTTTTGCTCCTATTTTTGCATTGACATTTGAGTAAAATGACAATGTCAGTATTTAAGTAGTAAATAAATAGTAAAGTAATAAAAACATGAATATGAAAAAAGCTTCTAATTATTTGGTTTATGCGATGTGCATCATTGCGATCGCATTCTCAGCAAGTTCTTTTGTAAAAGTTTATGCAAACAAAACACCGTTAACATCCATGTCTTCATCTGTAGCTCCCGGTCAACCGGTTGATCTGACCTATGCTGCAGAGAAAGCTGTGCCTTCGGTGGTTACCATCAGAGTGGTTCAGAACAGCAAGACACAGACGATAGAAGTAGAAAGCGATCCTTTCGGTGATTTCTTCAGCGACCCATTCGGCTGGTTCGGCAACCCGGGTCAGGGTGGAAAGCAAAAGCGTCAGGTACAGACTCCGAAGCGTCAAGGCAGTGGTTCAGGTGTGATTATCTCTGAAGATGGATATATCATTACCAATAACCATGTCGTTGCTGATGTTGACGATATAACCGTTATCCTCACTGACAACCGTGAGTTCTCTGCAAAGATTATAGGAACAGATCCTTCTTCTGACCTGGCTCTTATCAAGGTAAACGGTAGTAAGCTACCTGCTATTACCATCAGCGACAGTGACAAACTGCGTATCGGTGAGTGGGTTTTGGCTATCGGTAACCCATTCTCATTAGGAACCACCGTCACTGCCGGTATTATCAGTGCTAAGGCTCGTGGTATGGGACAGAATGGTGTAGAGAGCTTTATCCAGACTGATGCAGCTATCAACCGTGGTAACTCCGGTGGTGCTTTGGTTAATACCAATGGCGAGCTGGTAGGTATCAATGCCATGCTGTATTCTGAGACCGGCTCATACAGCGGATATGGTTTCGCTATTCCAACGACCATAATGAACCGTGTTGTCGATGATCTAAAGAAATACGGAACTGTTCAGCGTGCTATTCTCAATATTGAGGGAACAGATGTGAACAACTATATCGACCGTGAGAAAGCCAACGGTAAAGATGCTCCTGACTTGGGTACACTTGAGGGTATTTACGTAGCAAAGGTAAACGAAGATGGAGCTGCTGCAGCTGCAGGTATTAAGGAAGGTGATGTCATCACACAGATTGACAATAAGAAGGTTAATAAGATGACCGAGTTGCAGGAGTATCTCTTCTCCAGCAAGCGTCCGGGCGACAAAGCGACCATTACCTATCTGCGTAACAAGCAGAAGAAGACCGCCACAGTAACACTGAAGAATACACAGGGTAATACCAGCGTGGTGAAGACTCATGATCTGGATGTATTAGGTGCAACCTTCCGTCCTATTAACGACAGTGAGAAAAAACAGTTGGAGATCAACTATGGTCTGAAAGTGATGACGGTTAACAGTGGTGCATTTAAGAAAGCCAATGTTCCTAACGGTGTAATTCTCCAGACCGCTAATGACAGACCGCTCAAGACAATCGATGATTTGCAGGAGGCTGTCAAGGTAGCTTCTACCAGCAAGGATCCTGTGCTCTACATTAAGGGTATGTATCCTACAGGTAAACGTACTTACTTCGTTGTTATTCTGCAAGACTAATTTCAATGATTATACGTGGACCGGAGGCATGTCAGACGTGTCTCCGGTCTTTTTTTATGAATTATTTATTCATCTAGCGAATATATTATGTAAGATGAACAAAAAAGTAAGATTTTTTTCTTTTATCCTGAATATATTAATTGATAAAATATTTGTTCATTTAAATGAAAAGTCGTATTTTTGCATCCGCATAAATTGATTACATCTATGAGACAGCTGAAAATTACCAGATCTATTACTAATCGTGAAAGTGCATCACTTGACAAATATCTTCAAGAGATTGGACATGAGGATTTGCTTACTGTAGATGAAGAAGTAGAACTGGCGCAGCGTATTCGCAAAGGTGACAGAGAAGCATTGGAAAAGCTTACCAAGGCTAATCTGCGATTTGTCGTATCTGTAGCTAAGCAATACCAGAACCAAGGATTGAGCCTTCCTGATCTGATCAACGAAGGTAACCTGGGACTTATCAAAGCTGCGGAGAAGTTCGATGAGACACGGGGCTTTAAGTTTATCTCCTATGCTGTATGGTGGATCCGTCAGAGCATCTTACAAGCTATCGCTGAGCAGAGTCGTATTGTTCGCATCCCCCTTAATCAGGTAGGTAGTGTGAATAAGATCAACCGTGTAATGAACAAGTTCGAGCAGGAGAATGAGCGTCGCCCCAGTGTGGATGAAATAGCCGAAAAAACTGATATCCCTCATGAGAAGATTGAAGATGCTATCAGCGTAAACAACCGTCATGTATCGGTAGATGCACCTTTCGTAGAAGGTGAGGATAACAGTCTGCTGGATGTTCTGGTCAATGACGATGCTCCCATGGCCGACAGAATGCTGGTTATTGAATCCTTGCGTGAAGAGATCAACCGGGCATTGACTTCTCTCAACGATCGTGAGCGGAACATCATCGAAGCCTTCTTCGGTATTAACCAGACAGCAGAGATGACCCTGGAAGAAATCGGTGAGAAATTCGGACTGACACGTGAGCGGGTTAGGCAGATAAAAGAGAAAGCCATCCGCAAACTCCGTCAGAATACAAAAAGCAAAATGCTCAAATCATATTTAGGTCTTTAATAATGTAACTATAACAGGAATGAACAAAACAAGAAATATCATCCTCCTCATATTTGCTATCGTCTTTTCCCTTCATGCATCAGCACAGAAATCTATCGTACAAAAAGTATATGCATATGGTTTCTCTGCCTCTTTCAAAGACTCTGTCGTTTACTTTACAGAGATTCAAGAGATAGACAGTGCATGGGTTGGTGTAAAGACAAAATTCCTTGAAGGCAGAGAGAATTACTCCTATCAGCTGAAGGAATATTTTGCGAAGCAGGGTGACAAGAACCGCACATGTATGATCATCTTCGCCTTGAAAAAGAAAGATATCGAGAAGAAATATCTGAAGATGAAGAAGAAATACATTAAGGAAGGTAATAATGATATCCGGTATCTTACCAAGAACGATTTCCTCTTTACGCCAGTCACTCCTAATGAATTTATCGAGGATGAGGCTGTGACACCGACAAAAGATAAGAAGAAAAAGAAAAGCAAGAAGAATAAGTCATAAGACGTGCTAACTACACGACCATATAATAAATACTCTTGCTAAAACCTTCAATGAGTCAACGGTTATCATGACAACAGTAAAAGACAGATATGATTTCCGTGTTGCGGAATTCAATATAAGGATCATCTTCAAGGAATCAGAGGATAACAATATCCATCTGCTTTCTTCCATGCAACCCTTCTTAATAGAAGATGGATCAGCTGATACATTTTTGTTTCAGTTGACCGTTGACGATGCCTTACCGGTCATCGATAAGAATCATCGTGAGCGTGTCGGACGTTTCGACTCCGGTAATGGCATGACGGTGGTTGACCGTATTGAAGGAGGGGGATATCAGTATATCATCAAAGATATCTACCAGCGTGAATGTTGTCTGTTGCAAACCAACAAAGACTTCTCCGACTGTCGTTGTGCACTTAACGGTAACAAGGAGATGCGCAGTTTCGGTATTACCAATGCGCTGATGATATCCTTTGCCTTTGCCGGCAGTTTCCACCAGACACTTCTCATTCATGCATCCACCGTCATGAACAACGGTTATGGTTATGCCTTTACGGCAAAAAGCGGAACAGGTAAGAGCACCCACACGGCATTATGGATGAAGCATATTCCAGGTACAGAACTGATGAACGATGACAATCCTGTCGTCCGTGTTATCGGCAATGAGGTATTTATCTACGGCAGTCCGTGGAGTGGAAAGACACCCTGCTACCGACAGGTAAAAGCACCACTAGGGGCTGTCACACGTATCGACAGGGCAAAACAGAATAGTATTGAGAAACTGTCTCCCATAGAAGCATTCGCCTCACTCCTACCCTCTTGCTCAACCATGAAATGGGATGAGGATATCTTTAACGGTATTTGTAATACAGTGACACGAGTGGTGGAATTAACCAACAATTATACGCTGCATTGCCTACCCGACCAAGAAGCCGCTGAAATATGCCACAAGGAAATCTCTCGATAAAAGAAGTACAATTCGCTAACGCTGTCCTTCTTCCAGAAGTGGTAAAGCTGTTGGAGGAAGGACATACTGTGACACTTCGTCTGAAAGGATTCAGCATGCGTCCATTCCTGGAGAATGAACGTGACAAGGCATTACTCAAAGCAGCGGAGGAAATCCACGTTGGCGACCCTGTCTTGGCAGAGATCAATCCGGGAGTATATGTCTTGCATCGTATCATTGCCATCAACGATGATGATGTCACCTTACGTGGAGATGGTAATCTTACTACCGAGAATTGCAAACGTAGCGATGTGAAAGGTATAGCCGTTGGCTTTTATCGCAAAGGAAGGAAACACTTAGATAAAACAGACGGTTGGAAATGGAGAACCTACTCATGGTTGTGGATGCGGCTCTTTCCCATACGCCGATATCTCCTCGCATTCTACCGTCGTATATGGATAAAAATAGTAAAGCAATGAAGATAAAGAAAGGTTTTAACCTTCGGA
>JAEEZP010000160.1 GCA_016291915.1 Prevotella sp.
AAAACCCTGATAATCAATATAAGTATAATTTCCCACTATTCCCCCAAATACCCCCGGATAGTCTCGTATGCTCCACTGAAAACGGCCTTACAGGTATCTGTAGGCCGTTTCGCTTTTTCTCGTGGTACTAATATGTTACTATATTTTCCAGTGATGCATTAAAATTTGCGGAATTGCAGGTAATAATCTTCCATCTGATTACAATAGATTATATCCACTTGTCTTTTTAGAACCCTTTCTAACAATAACACCTTTTTCCTGAAGGCTGGCTATAATTCTCTTCAATGTCCTCAATGGGATTCCTGTTATTTCTGATAGCTTTGGTCCTGAGATTCCATGATTAAGGTAAATAGTGTCAAACACCTGTTTTTCGGTGTCATTTATCGTGCCATTTATCGTGCCATTTATCGTGCCATTTATTTCTCCAATGGCAGGTATTAAAGTGGGCTTATACGGAAAGGTCTCCATGATCACCGATAAGCTGCTCCAGATATACTGGGCGCTCTATTTTCTTCTTTTTGTTTATTAGTTTACTCCGAAAAACTGACTACAATGACGACTTTTCGGAATAGCCATCATATGTTTGACAGGATAGCCTTCCGTCATTTACCATTTCAAGCATCCCAGCGGGATGATTTTAACCCCATCGGGGCGTGTATATGCATATTCCCCGCCTGTAATAACCATAAGCAGGTCTGGTTCTCTCAGTGGCACCTGCTTTTCTTTCTCGTTATGTTCCCTTATCAGACGGACTATCTCTTTCAGATGGGTGGCACCGTCTTCAATCTCATCACTACCAAGTTTGCATTCAATCAGGGCATATCGGCCGTCCTCCAGATGTAGCACCACATCAGCTTCAAGTCCGTAACGGTCGCGGTAATGTGAGATCTCTCCTCCCAGATGTGCCGAATACACCTTCAGATCTCTTGCACACATACATTCAAAAATAAACCCGAAAGTCTTGAGCTGTGTCATCAGTTGGGCAGGTCCCAAACCCAATGATGCAACAGCTACTGACGGATCGCAGAAACTGCGTTTCTCACCACTCCTGATTGCTGTCTTTGACCTGATTGATGGGTTCCAGGCGCTTATATCTTGAATAACAAAAAGTTTTTCAAGTGCTGCTACATATCTGTCAAAAGTACTGCGTACCAGAGAGTCGTTATTTGCTGTAACATCAGCAAGAATGGTGGATTTGTCGGCCAATGAAGATACGTTTCTGGCGTATGAACGCAGTATCGCCTTGGCAATCTTAGGATCCAGTTTCTCCTTGGCGGCCCTTGATATATCCTTGTCGCATACCGTTTTCACATAGTTTTTGGCTATCAGCAGTTTGCCTTTATCTGAAACTGGCTGTAGTGCTGCAGGCCATCCTCCGCGGCATGCTGCAAATATGATATCCTCAACACTCATTCTGGAGCGTGCGGCTATATCCATTTCTGGATCATTAAACAAGGCCTCTACAGATATATCTCCTGTTGACTCTCCAGACTCAAACAGGCTCATAGGATACATGGTAAGGCCTGCAATACGGCCGGTACCGGTATGTGCGGTTTCATCTGTATCTGCAGCCGTTGATCCAGTCAGAATAAACTGCGATGGCTTCTGCCTGCGGTCGCAAGCTACCCTTACCGCATCCCAAAGTGCAGGAGCATCCTGCCACTCATCAATCAGTCGTGGAGTCTCACCCTCAAGCAGCAGTGATGCTTTGGTAAGCGCCGTAGCAAGGTACTCATCTCTCTTGTCCGTATCCTGTAATTCTATGATACTGGCTGCCTTCTGCTTGGCAGTAGTCGTCTTGCCACACCATTTAGGTCCCTCAATATTCACTGCGCCAAAAGCATCCAGGTAATCTTGCAGTTGGTCATCAATCGCTCTTTTAAGGTAATCCATAATCCTATATTTATTTGAAGGCGCAATTTAGGCATTCTGCCGTATTCTACCAAATATTTTTGCTTTTTCATCGGTAACATTTGTGGTATTTCATCGGTAACATTTGTGGCATTTCATCGGTAACATTTGCGGTATATTAAAAAGGCTACCTTTTACTCCAACTCTGCCACAATAATATAATAAATTTGTGGCAATACAAGCATTCCCCTTCTCAAGATCCATAATCTATGTTATAATCATCGGGCAGGCATGCGCCAACTCTCTTTTCAGACATTTCACCCATGAACCGTATGTTATTATCAATAACTGTCTTGCCCTAAAAAAAGTTGACTCGTAAAATCGAGTTAACAATGAAGAGTAATCGTACAGTTTTGAAAGATCAGTATTACAAGAAGGTTATTGATCTTTACACAAAAGAACACCTGTCGATGTGGCAAATCTCAAAGATTATTCCCCTAGACAGGTCAACAATCTGGAGATGGATTTCTACCTTTGCAACCAGCTCTGGTTGCATACGAATCAAGTCAACCACCAGTCAACCTATAGCAGGAATAATAATAACCAGAGTCAACTTCTCTTAGGAATAAGACAATCCGAGTCAACCTTTTTTAGGGAAATTGCAACAGTTTTGCAACACTTAATCCTTGTGTAATGATTATCTCGGATATACATTTATCACAAAAATAAAAGTATATGAAAGCGTCAAAACTCATTTCTTTCACAGGATTGCTGTTTATTCAGGCAGTCGTAACCACAGTGTCTGCCCAAAAGGCTGGTGATATAATTACCGGTGTTGTTAACGATGATGAGGGTCCCATGATGATGGTTAATGTAACAGAGCGTGATCAGGACGACCGTATAGTTGCACATGCTATTACAGATATGGATGGTGTATTCGCCTTTAAGCTGGTCAACCCCAATGACAGGCTCAATATCACTTACGTAGGTTATGAAACTGTGGATATCCCATTTGACAAACTC
>JAEEZP010000161.1 GCA_016291915.1 Prevotella sp.
GGCTGACCGTCCCCACCAGGTAAATGCCTGGCGATAATCTTGTTTGATGCTGTCTTTACCTGTATAATACCACGTGCCGAGAGTGTTCTGAGCAGCAGCGTCACCTTGCTTAGCTTTGTCGATAATCAAGGCGGTGCTGTCAGTCTTGACATTATCCTTTATTATATTTTTTGTTTTCTTGACCGGACATGAGGCAAAAGTAGCAAGTGTCATGACCGCAAAAACAAAGGTTAGTATGTATTTTATTCTTTTCATGATTACAAAAACATCAGTTAAACAAATTTTTTACCCATCCCCAAATGGAAGACTTTTTATTGGTAGGAACAGACTCCACCTCTTCTTGATGATACTTTTTTAAAGGTATTTGTCTGGTGGTACTCCCGTCGTTATCGATATCAACCGTTTCAGTCTCCTCCTTTTCATCCACAACCACCTCCCTGACATGTATCAGCCAAGCCGTGTTGTTGTCACTACTATTCTTACTTATTGAGGCGATCTCATTGATCTTGTCACTATCAGTCATTTCAGGATTGGAAACGATGCTTACCAAATCATCGTCAGTCAGATCATGCAATACACCATCAGAACATATAAAGAAATAGTCATCAGCCATAATGTCCTTTGTCTGCATCACAGTAGCCATGCAACGACGCTGGTCATCCTCAACAGGTTCCATACAACGATCGATGATATTGCTCTGCGGATGGTTAACAGCTTCTTCAGGACTGATCACCCCGTTATGTACTAAAGAATTGACATAAGAGTGATCGGAGGTGCGGTATAATATACCCATATCCGGACGAATATGATAGATCCGGCTATCACCGATATGTGCCATCATACAACCGTCAGAGTGGAAGCAAACGAATACCAATGTCGTACCCATGTCCATACTACCTCCACGGTCGGCTACCTGATCTAAGGCATCGTATGCAGAATCCAGAACCTTACCAAAGGAGTCTACAGAGAAAACGTCTGTAAAATCGGTGTTCCGTAAAGCCTTGCCGAACGCAGCGCATACTGTCTGGCTTGCCACCTCACCTTTCTCACTACCGCCGACACCGTCACAGACAAGGAAAAAACGCTGTTTTTCCCCGATACGATCCACATCCGGATAACGACAATCCTCCTGATAATTCCGTTTCCCCTGCTGATAAAACGAATAAGCAGGATGAAGTAATATCTTCATGACGATACAGGCTTGAATGTTATTTTCGTATTCCCCAAGGTAATGATATCACCATAGTTGAGAAAAATACTGTGTTCCGGCTCCAGACTCTTCCCATTGTAAAGTACAGGATTGGTAGCACTGATCACCGTCAACTTGAACAGATAGCCCTTGGTTCCTTCTTCTACCTCTATCTTTACTGAGCGACGACTGGCAAATTCATCATCAATCATCACATCGGAAGGGCACGATGTGTCTGTACGACCGATGGTATTGACACCTTCCTTCAGCACATAACTCTTCTTTCTGAAGAATCCACCCCATACCAGTTTTCCTGAAGACCGTTGTCCTTTCATTTTTACCTTATGGGTGGGGACGCGAACTTCCGATTTCTTTTCAGGGACAGCCGCCTCCTCTTTTACTTTCGGCGACTCTTCTTTACCAGGGACATTTATATTTTTTACCTCTTTCTTTTCAACAGGATTGACTGTTTCCGCAGGATAACCCACAAAAAAAACACTCGTATGACATGCTTTACATGACTCCTTCCAGCAATTCTTCTGTTGTCCTTTTACGGTCATAAACTTACCGCATTTGGGACAAATCACGACATAACTCTTATTTGGCTGTGCCTTTTTCAGCACCCCATAAACACCAGGCTTAAGCTCTTGAACCTTACCCAGGACAGGAATAACAGGGGTGTTCGTCTTTGTTGCCTTAGGCACAAGATTAATCTTAATACTCTTTTCCATCATCCGATAGTTTTATTCATCGTCATCATCAGTATTTTCATCATCTTCATCTGAATCGTCATCAGAATCATCCTCTTCATCTTCCTCCGCATCAATAAGCGTTCCAGTCTCTTCATCATCCGTCTCGGAATCCGTTATCTGAGCCAACAATTCCTCTGCAGAAACTTCATCATCCGTTTCCGTCTGTGCCATGCTGTTTTCATTCTCATCCACTTCACTTCCATCGATATTTACGATATCTACCGTAGGATCTGCACCTTCAAGATTCTCCTCCATTGCCAAGTAACCTCCGGAAGGATCAGCCATCTCCACTAAGTCACCGGCAGTGATAGTGGTTTCTGTCGATCCCACGAACTCACCATCTGTTGTAAATATCTCACTGAAGACGCCATCACCATCCATATCTGCCAATAAGAACTCTGTTCCATCGGGAGAATGGATAATGGCCACGATGACTTCCGAGCCATCAGGTGCAAAAGCAGTTGAGAAACCATCTATCTGACTAATCACCGTCTCACCGTCGATATCCTGGTTATCGATCTCGTCTTTGATGATTGCTTCTGCTATCTCCTCAGGGATATCATCTGTAGCATCAGAGGTTCCTGTTGATGATGATACCGTCTCCGTCTGTGGATTATCAACAGGTTGTGGTTCTGTGATCGGCTCCTCTGGCTGTTCGACAACGGGTTGATCCGGTGCAGATTGTGCTTCCTCTGGTGTTACTTGTGCCTGATCCTGTTCAACGACTTCCTGCTCAGGAACTTCCTCCTCTGGTTTTTCATTCTTTTGTGCGGCAGCAAAAGCAGCACCTGCAGCGGCTCCACCTATAGCACTGATTCCTGCGGCAGAGAGCGTGGTTTTCGTATTATTGAAACCACCTTTTGAGCGACTCTCACCTTTTAAAATTTTAAATCTCTTTGTTTCCATAATTCACGGTTTTATTGGTTTTGACACTGCAAAGATAATA
>JAEEZP010000162.1 GCA_016291915.1 Prevotella sp.
CTTCCTTGTCTCTTTCCAGTATCTGTTAAGGGGTATTCCAAAGCCTTGCATAAAGGTAAACAGGCTTTAGCATCAATGATAGGAGATATCGGAATCAGTGTTAGAAGGCACTGGAATGATTCTCATCCTTAATACACACCTCCGTCAGCAGGATAGAGATACCAGTCACGCGCCTTCGTACGGTCGAGGATCCACTCGCCGAAGGAATGCTCCCGCTCCTGATAAGCACCAGAGACGATCGTGTTCTTATACATGCCGATCGGTTCGCCCTCAAGGGTCCAGCGGAATTTTGCGTAAGGAATGGCGAGAGCCCATGAGAAGCCGTTGTTATAACTGGTGGCAGCACCATTATAGTATTTAAATAGGATCTCTGTCAGCTTGTAGGGATGGGTGTGTACCTCCCAGAAGTTCTCACCCGACTGTCCATACTGCACGATGATGAAGGGGTCGAGCTCGTCAAGGGTGAAGTTACGAGCCGTGTACTCGTCACCAAAGTCGAGGTAGTAGGTCACAGTGGTAGGAGTCTGTGTAGCACCATTATTGCTACTGTTGGCATTCTCTATCGTATTGAAGTAACGACGATAGACGTTACCGTCAGAGCCAAGGTGGAACATAGCGAGGTGGGCATCGTCGAAGAGGTTGATGACGGCATCACCCTCAAGATTGATGGACTTCAGCTTTACGTCACTCTGTTTGATGAACTTACGTTCCCGATTCGGCTCACGGACAAAGGTGGATGTCTCGTCCTGTGTGATCTTCACACGGTCGTATCTGTAACCTACCAGTCGGATGGCGGCGGCAATCTGTGAGAGATAGCCCACCGCATCGAGTCGCACCTTCAGTGCCACCACGTTCTCATCGTCTGTCGGCTCCTTGGTGATACTCATCACGACATCGTTATAGTCCCAGTCGCCAGGGTTGGGGTAGTCAGCCTCGAAGCAGTAGAAGATACGCTGTGGGGTCACGGTATTAGGAGTGCCGGTAGGAGCAGTATCCCCCAGATTGATATTGTCGGCATTGGTGGCACCTTGCGCCAGACGGAGGTAGTTACCCTCCTCGTCGAGCACTGCGACATAGATACGGTTCAGCGTATTGGGTACGACATAGTCGAGTTGCTTGCTGATGCTCATCGTCGTTTTTGTCTCGGCAAGAATCTCCACACCCGTCTCGCTAAAGGGATTACCAGAAATAATCTGCACCTTGGCAGCATCAGCCACCCTTCCATTCACGAAGCTGGAGCACGACTTCGTCAGTGTCCAGGGATGCGACCCTTCTATTTGGTCGACAGGGAAGGTACCCTCCAGCTGGTCCTCGTAACCATAATACTGGAACTTATCACGGATGCAACTGCTTGAAATGGTGGCAGTTGCTGCTAATATTAATAAGGAGTAAAATACGTTCTTTCTCATGTTATTGTTGCTTTTGGGGTGTAAAATTACAAAAAAGGATGGAACTTCGAACTATTTCACAGACAAAATATGGTTTTATGCAAACGATTCTGCATGATTTAATATTATTTAACACTACAACTACATCCTTTTCTAAATAAATAATGTATTTTTGCACCGTATTCTCTAACAGTGAACAAAATAATTAAATTTATAATCATTAAAAATTTAGGAAGATGAAAAAGTTATTTTTGATGGGTTTTGTAGCCCTCGGACTCGCTAGTTGCGTTAGCGACAAGGAAGTAGCTCCACAGACTCAGGGTCAGAAGTACGCTGCTGCTTTTGAGAACTTCGTTGGTGGTAAGGTTAATCCCAATGTAAACTGGGGATTCAATGATCAGACTCCTCTGCAGTTTGACGCTGACGGCAAACTGATTGGTGGATTGCGTGGCAGTGATGATAATGGTACAGAATGGGGTAAATATGTAGAAGTACCAGAGCCCCTGACAGACGCTCAAAAAGAAGTTGTAAGAGATTGGTTCCAGAAACATCGCTATGTTGAAGGTGTTGCTGTTAACTGGAGTGACTTCTTCGTTCAGCAGGTTTATAAAGGTGGTGATCATCCAACAGCAGATTGCCCAGAGAAATATGAGGCAGAAGACGGTAACTTGTATACTGGCTCAAACCAAATGGATAAGTTGACATGTGGTACCAACTCCGAGCATATCAACAACTTCAACAATGGCTATGGTTCTAATAAGCCCAACATCTGCTATGGTTACAGACCTGCGGCTTATGAGAACGAAGATCCCAACAACCGTGTAGTAAGGGGTGAAGACAATATCAACTTTAAAGTAAATGCCTCAACAGAGTGCTTCGGTTATTATAATTCAGCTAGTAGCCAGCAGCGAAATGACAAATTTGTTATCATTCCTGGTGATTGGATTGATGAAAGTGTTGCCGGTATGTGGTTTGTAGGACTTGACTTTGAGGGTAAGTTAAAGACTGAAGCAGGTGCAAACCTGAATCAGGCCATTACCGCCGACGGTTATTACAGCGATTGGATTGTACGTATTACCCCAGGACTCTATAAAGATGCAGATCGTGTCTTCGCTGAGGACTTGATTGACAGCAGTCTCGACAATCTTGATGTCAGTGACTGGGACTTCAACGATGCAGTATTTGACGTACGCTTTGTATGGGAAGGTTCTGATAAATATGCCCTTATAACACTTTGGGCTGCTGGTGGTACCAAGGCTCTGACAGTTGGTGGTAAGGAAGTTCATGAGATGTTGAAGGGTGGTGATCCCAAATCAACCATCACTACAAGTACAATGATTAATACCAATGCTAACGGTGGTTTAGACAATGTAGCTCCTGCTATATTCCGTGTGAAGACTAACGCTACAAATGCTATCAACATTCCTGTTTATGTTGGTTCTACAGAATTGGAAGCAGTAAAAGCAAATTCTCCTCAGAAGGTAAGAGTAGATTATGGAACTAAGTGGATGAAGGAGCGTAAGGAGCTCACAGGTAGCTATACCTCATTCAAGAGCTATGCAACAACCGACAATCCTAAGGATTGGTATAAGACTGTTACCAACGAGGGTGACCTTTATACTTCAAACATTAGTGTTTGGAAATATAAGAATTAATCCGAACCCATCAAATACAATCATAAACAATCTTTTTGAAGGAGTGCCTGCGTGATGCAGGCACTCCTTTTTTTGTAATCTGTTTTTTCTTCAGGCATTTAGATTAACTTCTTAAAAAAGAAGGGGGAAGTTGGAAGTATCAATAAAAAGGTGTATCTTTGAACTGCGTTCGAAGGTACTAACGTTTGAAAGAAAAAAAATAAGTGGATTTATTTTGTTCTTTACTCACTTATTCGTACCTTTGCAGCGACTACGAAAAAAGTCGTAACGAAAAAAGTCGTAATATGGAGAACCCTTTTAAATTCGGAACTATCGTAGAGGAAGAGTATTTCACAGACAGGGTAGATGAGGTGGCATATATCTGTCAGTTTATCCAAAGTGCTAATCACTTGATCCTTATTAGTCCGAGACGTTTCGGAAAGAGTAGTGTGGTGGCGAAAGCCGTCAAGCAAAGCGGAAGGAAGAGTATTACAATCAACCTCCAGCAAGTGACTTCTGTAGCCGACCTGTCTGCAAAGTTGCTTCGTGAATTCTTTAAAGTACACCCCATAGAACGTGTAAAGCACCTGATTACCCATTTCCGCATCATCCCCACAGTAACCAGTAATGCCCTGACGGGTACGATAGATGTCTCTTTCCAGCCGGGGGTCGATGCCATTATTCTTTTAGAGGATGTAATGGCACTCATAGAGAAGGCGCATTCCAATGACGACAGAATAATTGTGGTGCTTGATGAGTTCCAGGAGATACTTGACCTTGCCCCGTCCTTAGACAAGAAGATGCGAGCCATCATGCAGGACCAGAAGCATATTAATTACATCCTCTTAGGGAGTCAAGAGAGTATGATGACCGATATCTTTGAGAAGAAGAAGTCACCTTTCTATCATTTTGGTGAGTTAATGAGACTCGGGAAATTACCAAGAAAGGATTTTTACGACTATCTGGCAGAGCGTCTGCAAGGTTGTTTCGCAGAGAAAAGTAGTGATCTTGCTAATCAGATACTGGACTATACGGGATGTCATCCGTATTATACACAGCAGCTAGCCGCCAATGTGTGGCAGTTAGCGGTTCTTAAGCCAGAGCAAACAGATGTTATGAGAGCTGCCATTGACCATATTGTGACCACACACGGATTGGACTATGAGCGTCTTTGGATGAATTTCAATCGTACCAACAAATGGATATTGCAGCGTCTTGCTTCCAATGAGTCCCTACAGACAGGCGAGTATCGCACAAGTACTATTTACAGTGCTTTGAAACGTTTGCAAAGAGAGGGCTATGTCGTATATACTGCCAGTTATGAATTAGAGGATCCCTTTTTCAGAGAGTGGATTCTCAAAGAGAGATAACCCTACCACACCTTAAAAAAACAATAGACTATGGTACTGAATTATATATGGGTCGCTTTCTTCCTGCTTGCCTTCGTGATAGCAGTGGTGAAGCTGATATTCTGGGGAGACATGGAAGTGTTCCCCGCGATGATGGACTCCACGTTCTCATCCTCAA
>JAEEZP010000163.1 GCA_016291915.1 Prevotella sp.
AATCTCTTTCTCTTCCTCCCAACCGAACAACCCACCGTCGCTGGCATGCGGATTGAGTCCGGCTATACCGATACGTGGATTCTCAATGCCAAACTGTTTGCAGGCATCATGGATCAGTTCTGTCACCTCGATGATACGGTCTTTCTTCACCCTGTCACAAGCTACCCGCAGAGGGACATGCGTTGACACATGGATCACTCGCAGATGTTCATCTGCCAGGAGCATGGCATATTTCTTCGTATGGGTGTAATGGGCATAGATCTCCGTATGTCCGTCGAAGTTATGTCCGGCATTATGGAGTGCTTCCTTGTTCAGGGGAGCGGTAACGGTAGCATCCACCTCATTCTCCATGGCTAACTGTATAGCGGTGGTCACGCTGATGAAGGCAGCATGTCCGCACTGGTTCTGGAGCACACCCGGTTGGAACGTCTCCATGTCGATACATGCCAGATCATACACATCGATGGTTCCCAGTTCGAAGAGCGCCTCTTTGACGGAGGCGATACGGTGGATCTTCAGGTCGGACTCCATCTGGTCAACGGCCCACTGCATGATGTTGGCATCGCCGGTTACTAACGGGCGGCACTTCTCGTATGTCTCTTCGAGTGACAATGCCTTGATGATGATCTCCGGTCCGATGCCGGCAGGATCACCCATGGTTATGGCGATAATTGGTTTCATAATCAGTTAATATAAGCAGTTATAGATATCTTTCGCATCTTGTTCGGTGACAACCCGTGGATTGTTCTTCAGCAGTCGCTGCACCTCCATAGCGGATTTAGCCATTTCATCCACAGCCTCTTGGGGTACACCGATCTCACTGAGAGTCGTCGGGATACCACAGTCTTTGCTGAGCTGGTAGATGAAGTCCACACCGCGCTCTGCCGTTTCCTCATCATTCTTACCTGGTAGAACACCACAGGCTATGGCTACCTGTGCATAACGCTCCACACAGGCAGGACGGTTGAAACGCATTACGGTAGGTAAGAGGATAGCGTTTGACAGTCCGTGTGACAGATGGAACATGCCACCGAGAGGATAGGAGAGGGCATGTACAGCAGCTGTGTTGACAGGTCCTAAGCACATACCACCATACATACTACCTAATGACAGCGCCTCACGCGCTTCCTGATCCTTTCCGTCTTTCACTGCCTTCAGCAGATTGGCAGCAATCAGTCGGATACCGGTAAGGGCATACACGTCGACCAGAGGATGGGCAAACTTGTTCGTATATGCCTCGATACAATGGGTGAGGGCGTCCATACCTGTCTCTGCCGTAACCTTGGCAGGAACGGTCCATGTCAGTTGTGGGTCGATATACGCAGCATCGGCCATGAGATACGGACTGACGATACCTTTCTTCAGGTTGTCGTTCTCATCCAGGAGGATGGCATTGGGTGATACCTCACTGCCAGTTCCTGATGTGGTGGGAATGCAGGCAAACCATACACCCCTTTCTTTGATCAGTCCGATGCCGAAGAGTTGTTCTACCTGCTGATCGCTGTACAACAACGTAGCGACGAGTTTTGCCAGATCGAGCACACTACCACCACCCACACCGATCACACTGTCGGCTTTGAATGAGCGTGCCTGTGCGATGATCGTATGGAAATCATTCACTGTCGGCTCCTGACGGATATCATCGAAATAACACAGTTCCACACCACCGTCCAGCAGTGTCTCATCCATCTTCTTAAGTAGTGGACGGAGTATTGGAGCTGTGAGGATAAAGAGTCGTTTCTTTCCGGACACGAGGAAATCCTTACAGAATATTTCCAGACAACCGGTACCGAACTGTATCTTAGCTGGTTGTATCAGAGTAATCGGTTTCATGCTTCTTCCGTTTTGTTATTCTTATTCTTTTTCCTTTCCTCCAAGAAAGCATACACGGTCAGTTCCTTGTCAGCCAGTGGCGTCTTGAAGAACAGACTGGCGACATAACCTACGATGAGAACGATGAGATGACTGTACACACCCAACATATATTTATGATGTGTGAAGTTCCAATCGCCTAAGTCGAGCAACAAGGCTTTCTCACCGGTGGAGGTAGCGAACTTACTGGAGGTGAGCACGGCATAAGCGGTGAAGAGGATAGCTGCAGCGATACCGATATACAGTCCCTGCCAGTTGGCACGGCGTGAGAACAGTCCCAAGAGGAAGATACCCACGATACCGGCAGACACAATGGCATAGAGTCCGAAGAGCGTACCGAGCACGCCCTCACCGCCCCAGGCTACATACAGCAAGGCGATAAAGATACTGAGGATACCGATGACCAATACAGCGATACGACCCACACGCAGTTTCTGCTTGTCGGTGGCGTTCTTCTTCAGCTTACCATAATAGTCTTCCACCACGATAGCGGAGATACAGTTCACATCACTGTCGATAGAGGAGATAGCACCGGCCACGAGCGCGGCAATGATAAATCCTGTTATACCTACCGGCAACTCCGTAGCGATGAAGAAGGGGAATACCTCATCACTCTTGGTGCCTGCGGGCAGCGAACCGCTGTTGATATGGTAATAAACGAACAGACAGGTACCCACGAACATGAACAGTGCCCATGCAGGAACACTCATCAGCACACCCATATAAGAAGCTTTCTTCGCACTCTTCTCGTCTTTGGCTGCCAGGTAACGCTGTACGATACTCTGATCGGTACCATATTTCTGTACTGCGTAGAAGATACCGTTGAGCACCAAGACGATGAAGGTCATCTGTGTGAGATCCCAGTCGTATGGACCGAAGTCGATCTTGTTGTATTCCTTGGCCACACTGAAGATGGTTGATGGTCCGCCGTCGGTCAGATAGAAGAGCATACCTACGGTCAGCACACCACCTAAGATCAGCAGGAAGCCCTGAACCACATCCATCCAGATGATAGCCTCCATACCACCGAGGTAGGTAAGCAGGATGACCACCACTCCGATGATGACGATGATATATACGATGTCGATACCCGTGAATGTAGCCATGGCAATACCCATCAGATAGAGGATCGTTCCCATCTTTGAGAAATGCTCTAATACGAAAGCCAGACTACTGTAGAGACGGGCCAACGGACCGAAGCGGCGCTCGAAATACTCATAGGTACTGAGCCGGATCACTCTTCTGAAAAGTGGTACGATGAACCATATCATGCCCAACAAGACGATAGGCACCATCAGTCCTTGTACCAAGAGTATCCAGTTGCCCTGATAAGCGGCTCCCGGGTAAGCAAGGAAAGTGACACTACTGATGATGGTTGCAAACATCGACATGCCCACAGCCCATGCAGGAACAGAGCCGTTGGCTGCGTAATAAGCTTCTGTGGAATTCTGTTTACGTGAGAAATAGACACCGACACCTACTGCTGCTATCAAGGAGATAACAACGATGACCATGTCTATCCAATGAATTGTCGTTTCCATATGTTATCTGTTAGTATGTAATATTCTCAGCTTCTTTACGTATGCGTGCTGCTGTTGCTTCATCCAACATGGTGAGCGGCGGTAACATATACTCCTCACAGAGTCCGCGCTGTTTCATGATCACCTTCAGTCCGGCAAGACTCTGCCCGAGCGTCAGTCCGGCAGCATTGATCTTTCCGATACGGTCACACGCTTCCTGCAGACGGTCGAGTTCCTTCTCATCACCCCTCAAGCCTGCCAGGTAGATATCCCTGTATAACTGCGGCAGATAGTTGGCCACACTGGGGACGATACCGTCGGCACCATGACGCATGGCAACGGCAGAGTTGGCGGTACATCCGCAGAAATAACTGAAATCTTCCCTGTCGGCAAACAGCTTAAGCGCCTCCTCCAGACGAGGAACATTGTTCTCAGAGTCTTTCAGACCCACGATATTCGGATGATGACTCAGACGCTCAATCACATCCATTGGAATGCTCATATGGGTGGTGATGGTGATGTTGTACAGCATCAGTGGAACGGTCAGGAAGTCGGCCAGCTGCTCATAATACTCATACATCTGCTCTGGTGTCAGTGCGTAGTAAGAAGGCAGGGTGGCAGCGATGACATCAGCACCGGCAGCGATAAACTGTCTGGCTGCCTCATACTGGTCACTGATACAGTTACCTACCAGTCCTGAGTAAATCAGGATCCTTCCCTGAGCTGCTTTCTTTGCAGCGCTGATCATATGCACACCTTGCTCGGTGCTTACAGAGTTACCCTCGCCGGTAGTACCCATGATCAGTGGGGCTACCTCATTCTTTGCGAAAAAGTCAACGATTCTTTCTACTGCCTCGGTATCTACGATACCTTCTTTCGTGATTGGTGTCACCATGGGAACAACGATGCCATGGTATTTTTTCTGTTCTTTCATTATATGATTTGTTTTAATAGTTGACGATAAAAGGACTAAAATGTACTTATTTCTTTCTCTTTATAAAATATTTAATGGTGAAGTAGGCAATCACCGCGAGGATGATGACGATAATGGCAATCTTGATGTATTCACTGTACTCCACAATCTTGTCATGTAACTGATCTTCGGGAACTACCGTGCTGAGATACCATCCTAAGGCTGCCAGGACACAATGCCAGGCAAAAGCACCGATGGTAGTATATAACAGGAACACATGATAAGGCATCTTAGCCAATCCTGCGGGAATACTGATCAGGTGGCGGATGCCGGGTATCAGTCGCCCGGTCAGCGTAGCCACCTTACCATGGTCGTTGAAATAATGCTCACTGCGCTCCACCTTCTGTTGGTTGAGCAGACAGAGATGTCCCAGTCGGCTGTTGGCAAAACGGTAGATGACCGGCCTACCCACATAATAGGATACGAAATAGTTGATGCTCGCACCGAGGTCGGCACCTAACGTGGCGTACAGGATGATCAGGAAGATATTCAAATCCCCGTTGGCAGCATGGTAGGCAGCAGGACTGACTACCAGTTCTGAGGGTACGGGAACGACGGTGCTCTCCAGCGTCATCAGGATGAAGATGGCCGGATAGTTGAGGTTATTGAGCAGTGTTGTGATCCAATTCATTTTAGTAAATAATCTTTTGACATTACTGATGACGCATCTTGATCAGTTTGCCGTCATCATTGAAGGTATAGTCGTTATCGGTGACCATCACTCCGATCTGCAAGATGACATCGGTGGAGTAATCACTCTTTTCGACAGCCTCATTAAAATATGCCTGCGCCTGATCTAACAAGCCATGGTAGAGGAAGATACCGCCTTTCTCAATCAGGACCTGAACATCATCATCGGGATATTCTTCTATCTTCTTGAGATATAGCGTTTTATCATTTTCTTTCCCTAACTTGTCAGCGATGAAAAGTAGGTTCTGTAGGATGTCCAGACTACGGGGGGAATCCTCAGCAGCCAGTTCTTCCGACTTTTTAAGGTTATCCCATGCCTCCTCATAACGGTTGAGCATAATCAGGCAGGAGCCGACATTGAAATATCCTAACTCATCATCGGGGCACAGTGTGGTGTAACGCTGGAAGAAACGCAGGGAATCCTCGGTATTACCCATCTGAAACAACGCATAGGCTTTGTTGAGGATCGCTTCGTCATCATCAGGATTCAGTGCGATGGAGAACTCACTGCTGTTGAGAGCTTCTTCGTTTTTCTCACTTCTCAACTGTGTCAGCGTCAGGAGGTTCCAGTAGTCGGTAGAGAAAGGATCCTTGTCGATGAGGCGGTTCAGCGTCTCTTCACTCTCTTCATATCGTCCTTTGCAGACGAGTGACTTACTCATCAACTCCTTGTAATCCGTTCCTTCCTTATCCTCAATCATTTGGATCCACTCATCGGCTATCTCATGGTAGAAGTAATCTAGGAAGATGTTTGCCACATCGTAGATATAATCCTGTAGCTCCTCTTCATCCACCTCTTCCAGCATCTCTTTCAGATAGTCGTTGGCTTCATCCACCTTCTCTTCATTTATGAGGATCTCTGCCGTGAGATAGTAATAGTCGAGATCCCGTTTATCTTCGATGCATGACAGGTAATAACGGGCTTGTTCGATATCATGATGTACCAAGAGCATTAACCGCCCCTTGAAGATCAGGGGGGCGGTCTCACCGGGGTACAGCCTCAGCGCCTTGTCAATGGCTCTCTCAGCTTTCTCTGTATCGTTCTTCACGTCCTGGTAATACTCTGCCACATCGACATAGTCGTAGGAGCTGATGATACACGGTACCCCTTGTCGGTCTGTCTCTTCATAATCCTGAAGGATAGCCCGAAAACGTTTACTCTTGAAATACGATCGGTTGTCGCTCATTTACTTGTTGATTTTTGCCCAGGTATCCTTCAGTCCAACGGTCTTGTTGAATACCGGATGCTCCTCGGTAGAGTCGGGATCTGCCATGAAGTAACCGATACGCTGGAACTGCAGATAGTCACCAGCCACCTTCTTAGCGGCATATTCCTCAACATAACAGTTGTTGATGACGGACAATGAGGTGGGGTTGAGCAACTCACGGAAGTCACGCTCATCAGCACTGGGGTTCTCCACATTGAAGAGCCGGTCGTAGATACGTACCTCAGCCTGCTTGCAATGGTCGGCGGATACCCAGTGAAGGGTTCCTTTCACCTTTCTGTTAGCCCCTTCCATGCCGCTCTTACTCATCGGGTCGTATTCTGCCTGTATCTCGATGATATTACCGTTCTCATCCTTTGTACAACCCGTACACATCACGATATAGGCGTTCTTCAGCCGAACTTCCTTACCGGGTGTCATACGGAAGAATTTCTTCGGGGCATCTTCCATGAAGTCATCACGCTCAATCCACAGGTTCCTGCTGAAGGTGATGGTATGTGTGCCGTCGGCTTCATTCTCAGGATTGTTGACGGCCACCATCTCTTCACTCATATCCTCGGGATAGTTAGTGATCACCAGTTTTACGGGGTTCAGCACGGCTGACACACGACAAGAGCGTGCGTTAAGATCTTCTCTGACGGCTGCCTCCAACAAAGCCACGTCGTTAAGGGCATCAAACTTGGTGTATCCGATGCTGTCGATAAACTTACGGATACTCTCGGGTGAATAACCGCGACGACGCATACCGCAGACTGTAGGCATACGGGGATCATCCCAACCACTGACGAGGTGCTCATCCACCAAAGCCTTGAGCTTACGCTTACTCATCACGGTGTATGTCATGTTCAGACGGTTAAACTCTATCTGACGGGGACGGTAATCATACTGATTCTGCATCTTCTGCAGCTCATCCACGAAATGATCGTAGAGTGGACGGTGAGGTACAAACTCCAGTGTGCAGATAGAGTGGGTGACACCTTCGAAATAGTCACTCTGCCCATGTGCGAAGTCATACATCGGGTAGGCATGCCACTGTGTACCGGTACGGTGATGCGGTGTGTGGATGATACGATAGATGATCGGATCACGGAAATGCATGTTGGGGTTGGCCATATCGAGTTTGGCGCGCAGCACCATACTGCCTTCCACCGCCTCGGGAGTGTTCATCAGTCGGAAGAGACGGAGGTTCTCTTCTATCGGACGGTCACGATAAGGTGAGGCTACACCGGGTTGTGTGGGAGTACCTTTCTGTGCGGCGATCTCCTCACTGCTCTGCTCATCGACATAAGCCTTACCTTGTTCGATCAACCAGATGGCAAAGTCCCACAACTGCTGGAAGTAATCACTGGCATAATACACATTACCCCAATGGAACCCGAGCCATTGGATATCATGCAGGATGGAGTCCACATATTCGGTATCTTCCTTACTGGGGTTGGTATCATCGAAACGGAGGTTACAAACACCGTTATAATGCTCTGCCACACCGAAGTCCATGCAAATAGCCTTGGCATGTCCGATATGGAGGTAACCGTTTGGCTCCGGTGGAAAACGTGTCTGTATCCTTCCGTCATTCTTACCTTCTGCGAGGTCTTTCTCTACTAACTGCTCAACGAAACTGAGACTTCTCTTCTCTTCATTGATATTCTCTGTTATCTCTGTCATGGGATTATATTTTTCTTTATACTCTAAACTCTAAACTTTAAACTCTAAATTCTTCACTCTTCACTCTAAACTCTTCACTCTCACTGAATCCCCCTCTCATTCAGCGCCTTGCTATAAAGCTCCGCATTCTTCAGGTGCTCCTGATAGGTGTGTGCAAAACGGTGAGTACCGCTAAAGTCCTCTTTTGCACACATATACAGGTAGTTGTGATGCACCATGTTAAGCACGGCATCAATACCTGCTATGGTAGGAACGCGGATGGGACCCGGGGGAAGACCGGTATTCTTATAGGTGTTATATGGACTGTTGACGAACAACATATTATGGTATATCCGTTTGAGGGAGAAATCACCGATGGCGAACTTAATGGTAGGATCGGCCTGCAGCGGCATGTCTGTCTGCAAACGGTTGTAATACATACCGGCAATCATGGGTTTCTCACCATCGTTGGATGTCTCCTCGTCGATGATACTTGCCAGGGTGACAACTTCCGTAGGTGTCAACTTCAGTTGACTGGCTTTTCTCGTTCTTTCTTCATTCCAGAAGGTATCATTCTCTTTCTTCATCCTTTCCAGGAAATTGTCCAGAGAGATATTCCAATAGATATCGTATGTGTTGGGAATGAAGAGGGCCGGAATCGTCAGCGTGTCAAATCCTAACGCCTGGCAACGCTCCGCATCCGTCAGGGCTTCTATCACCGTGGTACTGTCGATCATCAGTTTCTCACCGAGATAGGCAGCCATCTTATCCATGGTTCTCACTGTAGGAATGGTCAGGTGAACAGGTGTCTGCATGCCGTTTCTCAACCTGCGGAATAGGTTCACGGCACCGTCACTTTCCTCTATGGCATATCTGCCGGTATGCAGACTCTTTTCTGAACCGGTATGGCGGAGCAGGGTGCTGAAGCCGGTGAACCCGTGGGGTGTGGTGATGGGTTTTATCTTCACCAATACAGAATCAATGTTATCGTCTTCATCTACATAGAGATAACACGTCTCGTTGTTTTTAGACAAAGAACAGAAAAAGAAATAATACAATACCGATACGATCAATATCAGACAGATGAGTATGGGTAAGAGGTATTTTAAATTTGTCTTTTTTTTCATTTCCTTATATTTTAAGATGCAAAGTTACTAATTAATGCGAGAAAAGCCAAATTTATTTGGACTTTTATTATTTTTGTGTTACCTTCGCGAACTCAAAACAGAAGACGATGAAAGCATATGATATTTATGTGTTCGATCTTGATGGAACACTTCTCGATACGTTGGATGATCTGACCAACAGCGTGAATGCGGCTTTGGAGCATGCCGCCCTTCCTGTCCATACCCGTGAGGAAATACGCAGTTTCGTAGGCAATGGCGTACGACTGCTGATAGAGCGTTCAGTACCCGGTGGTGCCACGCATCCACTCTTTGATCAGGTGTTTGACTTTTTCCGTCAGCATTATCTCGAACATGGTGCTGACAATACCCGACCTTATCCGGGAATCATGTCCCTGCTGACGATGTTGAAAGAGCGTGGCAAGAAGATTGTCGTGGTGAGTAATAAGTTTTATGATGCCACCCGCTCCCTGTGCAGGAATTACTTCGGTGACTTGATCGATGTGGCAGTGGGTGAGCGCGAGGGTATCCGTAAGAAACCGGCTCCCGATCTTGTCAACGAGGCTTTCCGGGAGTTGGGCGTCACTCGTGATGAGGCTTTGTCCGCCGTCTATATCGGTGACAGTGATGTAGATATCGAGACTGCTCGCAACAGCGGTTTGCCGTGCATCAGCGTACTCTGGGGATTCCGCGACCGTGACTTCCTGCTCGTTCACGGTGCTACTACGTTTGTCTGTTCTCCTCAGGAGATACTTGAATAAAATAACAAATAATCCGATGTTGAAAAACATCGGATTATTTAGTACAATAAAGTTTATCTTTTATTTAGCATCACGTACGTAACGAACACTAAGCCAACGATTTTGTGTCGTACTGCTCGTACGTTCCACCTCATTCAGATAGGGCATAATGCGGCGACAATATACACACTGCATTTCGTAGGCCTTATCAACGGTAGATGACCAATACATTCCGTATTCCTTAATGCCCATAGGAGTAACAGATTCATCATTGATATTGTAGATGTTTTGTGTTGGACTAAATCCCATCTGTCCACCGAAGAGAAGTTTCAAACCGGTTCCTTGTTCTAATGTTTGTGTCATCAGCAGACCAGCTCCTTTGCGCCAACCTAACTTATCCAGTTCTTTGTTGTTCATGCCGAGTGCCGATTCGAGATTCTTCCAATCATCATCAGTAGGAAGTCGCCACCCGTCAGGGCAGTTCTCTAAAGCCTGATCAAACGTATAAACATTACCAAAAGTATTCCAGTATTCATATCTATCGTCAACCATAGAGAACTTTACTGTAGCATATTCATAATAGCCCAGATACCAGTAGGTATATTCATAGAACGGTTTTCCACCTTTCATGTTTTCTGCCATCCAATCAAGATTACCCAAGCGAACCCAATGGTATTCGTTACCGTCTTTGTCAGTCATGGTACCCGTATTCGATGGTTTAACACTGGGAATCTTCTCCTCCTCATCACTGCATGCAGTAAAACACATTGCCATTGTGAGGCATAATAAATATATAAGTTTTTTCATATCTTCATTCATTTATGATTATTTCAATTTGATACCAAATTCGTCGATAATGAGTTGACGCATAATCTTAAATCTTTCGATGACAATAGGATAGCCTGCCATCATCTGTTCCACTTCAGCTACCGAATAGGTGAGTACAGCCTCGATATAATGGTCACGGTCTTCATTACCATAGTCGAAATAGTAATAACCTCTATCCTGCCAGAAGCCCAGTGTCCGTGCGGCATCGTCGTTGGTCACATAGTCATCATATCCCAATTGACTCTTCTGTATGGGATTACCATTTGCATCCCAGCACTGAGCTACATAGCTGAGGAATTTCTCCAACTTGCTGCTGGGAAGATTTCCTATCTTATCAATGACAATGCTTACCAAGATGTCGTTGAAGTAACTATCATTTTCGAACGCTTCATTCCCGTGGATGGCAAAGGCGTAGCAGCGAGTGCCAAGCAAAAACTTTGGATAAGGATCCCTTGGACTGTATGTGGTCCCTGTATTCGGTTCCCATACACCATTTTTATTAGTCCACTCCATGATGTTGTCAACAAGAAGGATGGAATAGGGTAGTGCCTTCCCCAGTCGTAGGGCCAGTTTCTCTTTTAGCAAAGTGGTTGCTTTTACTTGCAAATCGTAGTCTTTCAGATAATCAAATGTGTACTTTATATTCTTCTGGGGTGAACCGATAAACTGATAGGTAAGATTTACCAATTGTGTATTCCACAGAATATTACCATAAGTATCCGTACCGTTCTGTTCATGTTTCAGCGTGTCATTGAACAGCAGGTAACATCCTATCTCATCTTTAAATTGACGACGCAGCTGTGCGGTCTGACTATGGTCACTGTCAGCAGGATAGAACAGATTCTGCTCGTATTCACTGGGTGTGGTGTCTTCTTCTTCACCACAGGCGGTGACAAATAACAACCCTACCAGTGCAATTGCTGTGATTATATAATACTTTTTCATATTTTCTTCCTTTCATGAATTAATAAGTAATGATATCTGCTTTTCGTTCAGGACGAGCATTACCACCGATAGTGTTCTGGAACTCACGAACACTCTTCGGAATATCGAGAACCATGCCACCGTCATCGGATTTCAACTCGTAGGTTGCCATTTCGCTTTTTACAGTAGAATAGCGTTCTAGTTTGTAAACAGAGTAAGAATGTTTGACGGTTTCCACTTGCTTATATTTAGGATCTACCGTGTAACGACGCATGTCAAACCACCGTACACCCTCCAGACACAACTCACGCTGGCGCTCATCACGGATAATCTGTATGAGCTGGGCTCCGGATGCACTCAAATTACTGTTATTCTTGATTCGAGCTGCACGAAGTTTGTTCAGATGTTGAAGAGCTGCTTGATCGTTACCCAACTGTGCCTCCGCCTCTGCCGCATTAAGATATGCCTCTGCTGAGCGGTAACAGAACTGATCACTGACTGTTTTGTAAATTCCAAGATTGCTGAAACTGATATCAATCTTTTGGTAGTATGGAAGATTGTTCTCACCATATTCACGTCCGAAGAAAATATCTCTGCGGGCATCACCCTCTTCATAGAGATTATAAAGATGGTCTGAGATAATCCAGTTGGGTGAATATATAGTACCATAATAAGTTTCTCCCGGACGTGTAAAGTTGATGTTTCCGAATGCAGCTCCACCCATAACAAAGGTAATCTCCTCGTTCTTCGGCTCTATGAAACTTCCTTCGAAAGACCCTTTTGAAATATCACGCAGATAGCTATTCTCCTGAATTGACAATTCTGCATATTTCTTGGCATTCTGCCAATCTTGCATAAACAGTGCCACTCTGCTGCGGAGAATATATACGGCATTGATTCCTGCATGTTGGATGGAATTTGGTTTGTGAACGTTTTTAAGGTATTGTTCTGCTTTTTCCAAATCGGAAACAACTTGATTGTAAACATCTTGTACAGAATTACGTTCATATTCCATATCCTCGATTTTTTCAGATACCTTCAAAGGAACACCCGGAGTTTGTGCTGCTGTTGAAGGATTGTAAGGCTCAGCATAAAGGTTAACGAGCAGTTGATAATAGAGTGCTCTTAGGAAATATGCTTCTCCTTTTATCTTATCACGCTGAAATTCCTCATCGGCATTACTTGGAGTAAGGTTATCCACTTCATAAAGCACCATATTACAGGTAGCTATTGAAGAATATGCCTTGTTGAAGAACCATGCTTCCTGACTCTCATAGACACTACGATTCTCATAGTTCAGACATACGTTCTGTTGCCAGGTGAAATAAGGGAACATTTCGTCTCTCATCAGACCGCCATAGCTATTCAGATCGTAGGAGAATGAGTTTTCTGACAATTCATCAGTCATCAGATGCAATATCATATAGTTGGGGTTATACACATTGATATAATATCCCTCGTTGACAACCAGACCGGAAGAAAGATAGGCGTTGCCTATGAGAATCTCATTTAGGTCTTCGTAGCTTCTTACCCGGGAGAGATCTTGTGAATACTCTTCCAAAAAATCACTGCATGAAGAAGTCAGCAGTATACAGGCGGTAACAAAGAAATATATTATTCTTTTCATATTCTGTCGTTTTTAAAAGTTTATATTAAGACCGAATGAGAAACTGGGACGGTCAGACAGCTGGATGGTTGAAAAACCACCCTGCGTCGGTGTCTGTCCTTTGAGTTTCTTGTCTGCTATTGTAAAGAGGTTATATGCTGACAAGGTAAGAGCCAGTCGCTGCAGATGCATTTTCCTGAGTGTCTCACTATCAAACTCGTAGGTGATACTACCACTTTGGAATTTCAGATAATCAGCGCTGACAACACGGATATCAGAATAGTCATACATCACCCATGGATTATTGGCAAATGCCTGAGCATTGTTAGTGTAACTGCTATAAGAAGAGAAATGATTCTGATACTTAATATAATATTCACTATTAGAGCTGATGATAGCGGGGATATTCGTGTACCTCTCGTCGCCGGGATGTTTCCAGCGGTTGATATAGTCACGACTATAGTTGCGCTCAGGTTGGATATTCGTACTGTATGCCCAGTTGCTGGATGCACCGTACATGGCAAACAGACGGGTCTTGGCTCCAAGACTATAGGCAAGACTGATATTGGCGCGCCAGTTCTTATAACGGAACGTATTGATAAGACTACCTTGGATATCCGGATCACGTTTTCCTGATGGCGTGAGAACCATCGTATAGGTATCATATTTGCTAAGTCCGGTAAGTTCCTGCTGACGGTTGATGAAGTCATCAAACATCGGTCCTCCATCGGCAGGACTCAGTCCGAGGAACCGGTAGCTATAGAAAGTGTTGACGCTCTTACCCTTAACCAAGGCTGCGCCGGAAAGGAACTCATTCAAATCATACGTCTGAGCTTCCGGACGGGAATCCATCGTATTGATGATTTTTGAGATTGAGGTTGACATCGTCCATCTGAAGTCCTTTGTCTGAATGGGTGTTGCAGTAATATCAAGACTATATCCCTTATTGGTTATATCACCGCCGTTGATTATATAAGAGCCAATGCCATTTACTGTTGAAATGGCTTTGTTCATAAATGCATTCTTGGTTTTTTTGTAGAATACCGAAGCCTCGAACATTAATCGTCTTTTGAAGAAAGATGCATCGAGACCAAGGTTGTAACTCTTTGTCGTCTCCCATTCCAAATCCGGGTTTGGATATTTGTTGATACTGGAAGTAAACTCGTTCCAGGAGGTGTCGAGGGTACCCTTGCGTATGGTCATTACAGGATATTCGGTGCTGAGCATGTTTCCTTGCGAACCGTATGATGCCTTTAATGTTGCATAGTCCACCCAGTTGACAGGAATCAAGCCAAGATCTTTCAGGTTCAAAGAGCCGGAAGCAGACCATATCGGCAAGAAACGCTCATTCGACCGATCACCAAACTTATTACTTCCATCGACACGTCCGTTGATATTCAAACGGAACAGTTGTGCATAGGCATAAGTGAATGATGCATATCCTGAGACGGTATTGGTAAGATTGTTGGTGATGCTCGGAGTGTTATATGCTAACCAGTCACGATATGCGGTATAGCGGGTAAGGTCAAGTCCTTCAATAAACGACAAACCTCTGTCTGGGAAGTATCCACGGGATACAGAAGCATTTCCACGGTATTTATCATGACTGGCTTCAAAACCCACAGTAGCATCAATGTTATGTACTTCGTTCATGCCAAAATACTTATTGGCATTTAACTGAATACGTCCCATTACATTACGGTCGTGAATATTATTCACAGACAGTTCACCACCTTGAGGTAGTAGTGAGGCACTCTCTATTGGAATAGGCTCTCCGAAATTACAACCACGAAGAGTGGCCACATAGTATGTCTTATCACCCCAATAACCTTCCTGATCGGTACTTTGCTCCGTATATGAGAAAACGAAGTTGGCATTCAACCAGTCAGTGAAGGTGAATTTCAGATTACTGGTAATAGTAAATGATGAAGTATTCTGTGTCTTGTTGCTGTTTTCCAGTTCGTTCAGTATATTGAACTTTGCAAGATCAAGATCTCCGGATCCATATTTACGGTTGTACATGTAATAATTACCTTCATTATCATAAAGCGGGATTGTCCTTGATGTGGTATAAGCATACTGTAACGGGGCGATCTCGTCCTGATAGTAATGACGGCGGTTGCTGTATGCGTTAAATGACAATGAGGCAGTAAGTAATTTGCTGAATGTATTGTCAAAATTCAGAGATGCGGTATAACGCTCACTGTTGTTCGTTTTCACAACGTCGTTCTGTTTATCATAGCCTAACGAAGCATAGTAACGGGATGTTTGAGAACCACCGCTGATGCTGGCGGTATGCTGTGTGCTCCAACTGTCGTTTGTCAGTGCCTTAAACCAGTCAGTGTTCTGACTTTCCAGGCATGCCACCGATTCATTAAACTCATCATTGGTGATTTCGTGATTATATAACTGACGTAATAATCCTTCGTACCCAACGAATGTCTGATTGATGTAATAGAGATACTGACTCTCTAATAACTCGCGTGAGAACTGTACACGTTCCTTGGAAGTCATCACATCTACCGAACGGTCGCTGTACCGGGGACGACGTTTGTAGTTCACGTTAACGTTATAGCTCACCTGAGGTTTTCCAACCGATCCGCGTTTGGTGGTAATTACGATTACACCATTGGCAGCACGGGTACCATAGATAGCAGTAGCGGCAGCATCTTTCAATACATCAATACGCTCTATATCCTGCGGGTTGATACCAGAGATAGCGTTACCGATACGGTTCACATAGTCAGGATCGTTAAGCTCTTCGGGAGCGATATCCACGGGGTCTCTTACAATAATACCGTCAACAACCCACAGTGGTTCACGGTTACCGATGACGGTACTCGTACCACGAATACGGATCTTCGGAGCCACACCTATCTCCCCCGAGTTGTTCATGACAATAAGATCAGTGATCTTACCTTCAAGCATCTGGTCGATACTACTTACATCGCTACGCAGAATGTCTTCAGCTTTTACAGAAGATACGGCGGAAGTTAGGGAACGCTTGTCAAGCACCTGATAACCGGTTACTACTACCTCATCAAGTTGAGATGCATCTTCATGAAGGATAATTTTCACGCCAGTCGTATTTTTGTTGATTTCATATACCTTTCTGATAGGTTTGTAACCTAAAAAAGAATACAGTACAGTAACTCTCTCTCCAGCAGGTACGTTCACCTTGAAGTTTCCGTTTTCATCGGTCGTCGTACCATAGGTAGTTCCTTCAACAAGAACCGTTGCCCACTGTAAAGGATCTCCTTTTCCGTCAGTGATACGACCGCTCACAGTGTATATTCCTTTTCCTTTGTTCACCTCTGCTTTTTTCAGAACGATCGTCTTGTCAACGATATCGTAGTCGATAGCAGCCTCCTGATAGAAAATCCGGTCGAGCATCTGAAGTAGTGATACTTTTTGATAGTGACAACTGATTCTAGGCGCGTGCTCTAAAAGTTGTTTCTGGTAAACAAACTCATAACCAGTTTTTTTCCGCAAGTCTTTGATGACTTGTTCCAACGATTGGTTGTCATAGCTCACATCATATGTCTGTTGCGCCAATCCCCTTGATGGAATCAAGAGAAATACTGCGGCAAATAACAATACGAGGAGTACTCTCCTTCTGTTCATAAGCAATAGTTATTTATGATTAATAATAATAGTTTTTCCGTTTTGTGTGAATGATATGCCACCACTCTTCTCGAGGATTGACAGCACTTCGCTGAATTCTCCATAACGTGGAACACTACCCATGAAAATGGTATTCCGCAGACGAATATCCTTGAACTCATAATCGAAGTCATACCATCTGCTAAGGGTTATCATGATCTGCTCCAACGTTTGGTTCTCAAACACGAACTTACCGTTGCGCCAACTGGTAACGATACTCGTATCTACTGTTCTCACAGATGAGGACACATCTTGTTTGTCGAACACTGCCTGATGACCGGGTGTCAACACCAGCTCGCTGCCGTTCCCGTTAAGCGGACTCAGTGAGATACGGCCGTTTACTAGGGTGGTATATACATTGGTATCTTCTTGGTAGGAGTTGATGTTAAACTCTGTACCATAAACGCGTACCAACTGTCCGGCAGTCTCTACATAAAAAGGTCGGGCGGCATCTTTTGCTACTTTAAAATATGCCTCACCCGAGACTGCAACACGACGCTCTGAAGTATCAAACGATTCAGGATATTGTAGTTGTGATTCTGCGTTCAACCACACCTCAGTGCCATCTTCCAGAGTAATCTTAAACTCTCCGCCACGAGGTGTCTTCAGACTGATTCGCTGTTTCTGACCCTCTTTTTCTTGAATCATTTCTGCATCAGAAAGTATCTTCTTAATAATATGCTCATTTCTTTTAGTGTCGGCACCGAGTTCTATCCGTTCACCGTTATTAAGAGTAAGCACAGCCTTTGTTTGTCCGTGAGTGATGGGTGAGGAGAGTGCAATCTCTTTATCGGACGTCTTGTTGATCTGTCCTATACCATATTTATAGGACTGATAACCGACACCAATGACTAATAGTAAGATAGCGGCAGCACTGACCCATCGACGTAAAGACCAAATCGTATGTGTTCGGTTCTCATGGGGAGTGATATCATAACCGAGTCTGGATTGCATATCCCTCAAGGGTCTTTCCGTATTAATTGACTCGCGCATGAAGATCTCCTTTTCGAATGTTTCTGGATTGGTCAAACGGTCGAAGAGTTCTCTGTTCTTCTGATCTTGTAACCATTGGCCTAACTCTACACGTTCATCTTCTCTGATGTCGTCGATGATATATTTGTAAATCAGTTGTGATATACGATTCATATTATTATTTGTTTTTTTTCTTAAACGCAACCTATCCGTTTTCGGACACAATTTTATAAATAAATTTTAAAAATAATTGCATATTGAAAAAAAATTACTATTTTTGCAACCGTTTTAACTAATCAGTATGATTCTATCAGAGCAGATATTCAACGAGTTCAAGTTAGGTATTTTCAATGGCTTTTATAAAGAGGTATATCCCTCTTTACTGACTTATGCTGTCAGGTGCCTGACAAGTACCTATGGGTATCTGGCGGAGGATTGTGTACAGGATTCCATCTATCAGGCTTTTCGAAAGAGTAATGATTTCCATAGCGTAGCACAGTTGAAATCCTTTTTATATATATGTATCCATAATGATGCGGTTTCGTATCAGCGGAAATACAATAGTCAGAAGAACTATGTCTTGGAACAGAATCATTTTGAAGATGATATTAACCATACCATCATAGAACAGGAGACCATGGATCTGTTATATGATGCCTTGCAATATTTGCCAAATGATTTACGACAAGTGTTCCATCTCAGCTTTGAACGTGGAATGAAGAATGCTGAGGTTGGTAAACTGATGGGAATCTCCGAAAGTGGAGCCAAGAAAAAGAAAGCAAAGATGATTCAATTATTGCGGGAGCGTTTCTCAAAGGATGAAAAGGTACTGATCCTGATTGCTATCTTGTGTAACCTTACCAGTGTGTGACATCCAATTTTTTTGTAATGATATTGCTGTTGGCACATGACGCTGAAAGCGTCAACGCTCAGTAGCCGCAGGTCACGACCTGCGGAGAATGTATCAACAATAAATATGCACGCTGAAAGTGTGCCCCATCAATTTGATGGGCAACCCATTCAGGGTTGGATAACTGTTACAACACCTTGTCCGTAGGTCTTACGACCCATGGCTATTGAGCGGTAAACGCATGCGGTTATTAACTACATACATGGGCCATCTCCTATATTACTACCAATCTTTATTCTGATGATCACCCTTAGAAGTGCAAAAAATCTTTAATTGCACAGTTCTCGTTGTCCCTTTTTCCATACGTTGCGTTAATGGGAATGTAGAATAAGCATTTTAAGATTACACATTTATATCATGAAAAAAATCGTATACCTATTAGCAGGCATGTTACTGGCCACTCAGGTGTCTGCACAAAAGAGTAACCTCAATGGTATCTTCTTTGAGATATCGGGTAATGGCTTAAAGTCACCCAGTTATATTCTGGGAAGCAATCATGAGGTAAATGGCACCTTCGTGCACCAGATTCCTCAATTTAATACTATATTTGACAAGGTAAAGCAAACCTGTTTCGAGACAGATTTGGATGATGGTACTGATTCGGCAACGGCTGCAGCCGGCGATGCGGTGGTCAGTCTGCAACAGCAACAACAATCGGATATAGCAAAACAGTTGCTTCTTCCCGCTGACAGTACATATGCCGCTTTACTCGGAAGTGAGAAGGCTGCAGAGATAGATAAGATCATGTCGGATTTATTCCCCTCTTATGTACCGAATATGCGCCCGGTGTACGCTTCTTCCATCCTTCGGACTGTTACACAGGTGCACCAGATGAGTCTTACGGGAATTGGTAGTCCTTTTGTCTCTATTGATTATTATGTTCATGAAAAGTCACAGCAAGCAGGGAAGACAATTCATTCATTGGAACCACGATCGTTGCAAGATTCTATTATCGCAAGGATGCGTGCAGCAAATGCTTCTAAAAGCGCCACACTCCGAGACCAGATGATGAGCTTTTATGTATTATGTAAAACAACAGCCCTGCGTATAGACAATTCTTTGCAAAACAGAATGCTCTATTCGCGTGGACAAGGACTTCAAATTGTACAGAACACGGTGAGCAATTCAGATTATCTTCGTAATGTGACGAAAACTATCATGAACGGTTTTAGTAATGACGAGTCTGTGAATTTGATGGCTGTAAAAGAGCGTAATGCTTTGTGGATGAAGAAAATACCCACATTAATGAAAGCTGAACCTACTTTGTTTGTTGTCGGTATCGCTCATTTGTATCCCTATCGTGACTCCAAAGGACTACTTGCCGATCTACGTAAGAAAGGGTATAAGATCCGTCAGTTAGAGGCACCAAAGGCACAACTGAAGGTGATAGCCTGCGATGATAAGATGAAGAAATCCACCTATATCTACAAATTTGGAAATAATGACGGCGAGAAAGGATCATTGTCTCAACTGCTTTATGACGATAATGATTTAGGTACCTATAGTGGTGTGACAAACAAAAATTTTAACGTCGTATATATTTATGTGGATGATGAGGAGTTTTCTTGTTTCCTGAGTCATGATAAGACGCTTATTGCAAGATTCTCGAAGGATGGTGATAAGTACATGATTGACTTTGAGGGTGATGCTGACATTGTAAATGCCAGCAAGACAATGTATAAATACCGTAAAAAGTATAGTTATCCAAACTATTTTGCACGTACAGACGAAGATCCGGCAGCAAAGACTACCTATGAGCAGAAATTGTCTAGTCTGGATGCTGCCTTTGCTGAGATTAATGCCGATGCGGAGATGATAAAAGATGAAGCCATTCGTAACCAGATGTTGCTCGACAATCGCTGTGAGTATCTTCGTTTCCGTTTGGGCGTGATGCGTGTAGAGATGAAACAGAAAGGTATTGATTACTCTAAGAATGCAGAGTATCAGAAATACCTGGACATGATTGATATTTCTAATCCATATTATGAGCAGCGTTATGGTCTGATCAATATATATGTTATGGGTAAGATTCCTGTCGATGCACGTGAGAAAGGTCTTTCCAACTATGGTATAGAGGCGATGCGAGCCATTCAGACTTATGTGAAGGATCGTAACATACGTTTACGGCTGCAGTCAGTTGTAGCACAGGAAGTGCTTACTGAAGAGAACAAGGATATCGACACTTTCTGGAATGCTTTCAAAGAGTTCGGCGACGCTGATGTGGTGAAGGCACTTGAGACCAAGGTTAATGCACTAAAAGCTACAGAGAAGGATATGAAAGCTCCTGTCGGTGAGTTCAATGATATTGATGGTAACACGCATAAGTCGAGCGACTTCGAAGGAAAAGTGCTGTATGTGGATTTCTGGGCAACCTGGTGTGGTCCGTGTAAAAAAGAGATTCCTCACATGGCAAAGTTGTACGAGCATTATAAAGATAATCCAAAGATTGCGATTATCAGTATCTCTATTGATACCGATGTGGAGGCATGGAAAAAGATGGTTACAAAAGATAAACCTTCATGGCCGCAGTATATAGCTGAAGGACCCCAGCATGTAAAGTTGTCCAATGACTGGGGCATCACGGCAATCCCACGTTTTATTATTCTGAATGCTGATGGCACCATACGCAGTGCCAATGCTATCCGTCCTTCTGCATCAGATATCATCCAACAACTGGATGCCATCATTGCAGAACAGTCAAAATAAGACAAATAACTCGTTTACTCGTCTACTCGTTTACTTGTCTACTCGTTTACTTGTCTACTGACAAAAATCTTACCTTCTTGCCGTATCAGTGGCTTGGCATCTTTGAGATGTGTCTCCAGATCGCTACCGCTGATACGGTATATTTTGGGGGTAAGCGAACGGGGATAACGGTTGAAGAAAGGATCGTTGGACACATACCACCGGGTGGCGGTGACCTTCGGGAACCGTTTCATCCGGTCCCATAACTCGAAGATTCGACTGCGGGCTGCTATCGTGATGCCGCGCTCCCCGTTGTTGAAGGTGGACACACAGAGGAGATGGAGGCGTTGCTGGGTGTCCTGTTCCAGTTCTTCTTTCGTACGGTGGTGTGAGACGGTGATATGTCGTCCATAACGGGTGTTCAGCTCGTTCATGATCTTTCGGAACAGCACCCCGTGGGTGGAGGTGTCTTTCAGGTGGTTCACACTGATGAAGAGGTGGATCATCTCGTGCAACAACGTGTCGATGATCTCATCTTCGGTATGCTCGAGTCGGATGCTGATCCGTATGACATAGTCGTAATACTCCCATCCGCCAAGCAACTTACGCCGTCGTTTATACCCCAACTGCCCCAGATAGGTACGAGCCTTGCTCAGTTGTAAGCGTACCTTGGGCAACTGTCCACCGAAACACTGGTTGTTCAGTGCGTCAAACTGCTGTTGCAGATCATCCGTGGTGGGTTTCATGACCGGTTATTTGATGGCATGATCAGCACCTACATCCACACCCTTCCAAGCTTTCTTCGCAGTCCACTCCTGGGGTGGGGAAGACCAGAATATATCATCAGCAGGAAGACCGAGAGGAAGGAAGGCGGCTGTGCAGAGATAGAGACTGCCGGTGTTGATATAGTCTTCCGACATGTGTATCTGACTCCCTGCGTATCCGATGCGGAGCCAACCGTTGGGGTCGTAGGTGCCGGGCTGACTGATCTGTCGTTGGATAACCGCTGTCAGGGCGCATCGTACCTGGGCGGGACTGACCTTGGAAGGCAGCATATGATAGAGGGCGGCAGATGAAAGGGCATGGAACGATCCGAAGCGATAGACGATGCTGCGACCGGTCACGGGATAGGTGCCTTCGGGAGAGATCATCCGTTCCAACTGTGCCGCCATCCGCCCGTGGCGTGCCCGTTGTTTCTTGGTGAAGTCGTCATCACCGAGCTGGTGCCTCTTCAGGATCTCCAGCGTCTCGGTGAGCATCGGATGGATCACAAGACTGTTGTAGTAGTCGAGATGGAAGTCGGCACCGTCACCATACCATCCGTCACCCTTGTACCACTCATGACGGAAGCGGTTCACACCATACATCAGTCGGTCCATGTCACACTCGCCTGTAAACTCCAGGAGTGCCGCCTCGATGATGGAGGCAAAGAGCAGCCAGTTGCTCTCATAGGGTTTGATGCTGCGGGATACTTTCCACTCGTGGATGAGCCATTGCTGTGTCTGCTTGTCGAGTCGTCCCCATAGCTGTGTCGGTGCCCGGAGGATCCCCTCTGCCAAGAAGGCTGCATCCACCAACGGTTGGGTGTGACGGTTGTCAAACATCAGATGATCGGGTGACTGCGGGTTGACAGCGTTTCGCAGTCCTCTTACCACGAGGTCGATGAAATGTGCACGCAGTTTTCCCTCCTCGCTATCATCCGCTCCGAGTTCCAGCCAAGGGGCAATGCCGCAGATCGTCCGTCCTACAGCCTCGAGGTATGACACTTCCTTGCGCAGGGGATCGGTGCTGAGCGACTCGAAAGGCATATTCTTCTTCAGCGTACCGGCAGCCAGGTTTTCCAGCACGGGAGAGGCAATCTTCGTCAACTGCCTGATCCACGCACTACGGTCGTCCATACCGTTGGACTCAGTCACCACTGGCCGGGTGGTGCCCGACAGTTCCTGCTTTTGCTTCCGCTGTCCAAATACCTCGATGTTGCAAGCCAATGCCATTATCAGCAGGCAAACGGTAATGATTGTCTGTCTTCTCATCATCTGTAACCCTATTGTTTTGTTTATCTTCCTGCAAAGATAATCATTGAAATTGAAATATCCCAAATATCATATATTTTTGTGTTAACATACAAAGATACAAATAATTGCTGTATCTTGCAAGGTTATGGGGTGGGTTTAACTAAATTTAACAACATGGTCTTTTCAGTCTCTCGGTCTCTCCGTCTTTTGGTATTAGTGAATAAGTTTATAAGGTTATCGGTCTCTTGGTCTCTCGGTCTCTCCGTCTTTTGTTTCTCTGCATCACATGATTTGCTTGCTAAAAAGAGAGGTATTAATTATTAATTATTAATTATAATATATAATAATATATTTATTAAATAGGTACGTGTGAGTGAAAAGTTTTTGATTTCAAGTACACATGAAAAAATCGAGAGACCGAGAGACCAAAGAGACTTTTTGTGTAACTTGTTGTAAAATAATGTGTTAGGTAAAAATCAAGGTCTCTTGACCCCCTCTAAGACCGTAAAGAGACGGGCAAAAACACCATTTTTTGTCGTTTTTCTGTGATAAAAATCGCGTTCTTTATGACAGAAATAGTCACCAAAACCATCAGGAAAGGTTATCAAAACCTCTGCCAAAGGGTATTAAAACGATCGGAAAAGGGTATTAACACCATTACTAAAGCGTATACGATTGGAAATGGGTATCAAAAACAGCTGATTTTAAATACCCGAAATTATAACAGGTCCAAAATCGTATTTACATCTATCCAAATCTTGATATTCAGTTCTTCACATAAGATAGGAATGACGTTAAAAGCGAAAAAAACAGCACCCATTTCGTGCGGATTTTGAGAAGAGAATATGCTCATATTACTCACATTATACGAAATATTCTCTTTTGGTACTCCCTGATCGAGTAAGAACTGATAGAGATTTTTGGTGTTTTCCGACGGTACTGTTCTGTCTTTGGTGTTGTGCATCAACAGGAATCTGTTCTCTTTCCGTGGTAGCCATCCCTTGCAGAGATTGTCTTTCTCCAGCACCTCTATAAACCGTTGGGCAATATTAGAGTTTATGTTGAACAAATCAGGCATAACTAACTGACTGAAAGATGTTGAGCCTAATTTGTAATCTATCCAAGAACTGTTGTATTTCTTACTGTAGAACCATTCGTCGATATGACTGACAAGCGGTTCTTGAAAGAGTTGTGAATAGGGGATATTCAGATGACAGAACTCATTATACGCCAGCAGCACACTGATAAGGCTGGAGGGTAGGTCACTGCCATCCGACTCGATCATCTTCTGGTATGTCATAGGGATATCGTACAAGCCACCACCGGCGAATGTGTAGGTGATATGAAGGTCACGGTACTGCTCATCAATAAGCCGTACAATCCCCAAGGCTGTCTGTCCACCCTGCGAATAACCGAGGTTGAAGAGGACGCTATCATCCCACTGATAACCTAATGTCGGCAGTAGTTGCTTCGCAGCCAGGAGGGCATCGACGGCAGCCTGGGCATTCGCTTTACTGATGCAATAGGCCTGTGGCTTGTCTTCCGTGATGCCAAAACCGTAGTAGTCGGGCGAGATGGTGATCAGTCCGCTGCCTGTCACGAATTTCTGCAGGTCGAGTCCTCCTTTCGACGGGCACTCATCAGCTCGATAGATCGTGTAGTGGCTATACAATACTAGTCCTCTGCCCGGGTTCTTCTCCGTCACCTCATCACCTACGGTGATCGTGCCTGAGAGCATCACCTCCTTACCGTACGGATCGGTAGAGGGATACTCAAAGTTGTACGCCGTGGTCTTGTCTTTCTCATATCTGATCGTCTCATAAACACGAGCCTGAGTCTTGATCTCTTCGGGTATCGTTTCCTCTGTCGGATCATCACTGCCGCACGATGTCAGTGTCATACCGCTGCTGATGATCAACAGGGTGCCTATCAACCACAGAAGAATCTTCTTAAAACCTATCTCGTTGTACTTTATCATCGGTAAATATTTTTCAATTCCGGGGTACAAAAGTACATTATTTTGGGTAGAATAACGTTGATTTTTCTTTCTTTTTTATCACTTAAGCAGTTTTTTTTGTACTTTTGCACATAAATGAAACAACAAGAATATGATGAAAGGAAATAATTTTACAAAACAGTTCGTACTTACGCTTATATGCACTGTTCTGTTTTCTTTGTCTGCCGCTGCCCAGACCAATTTGAAAAAAGTGTATAATGAGGATATCAATCCCATGGAGCAGATCGACCAGGCGCTTGACAAAGCAAAGAAAGAACAGAAGTTCGTGATCTGTCAGGTAGGTGGCAATTGGTGTATCTGGTGCCTGCGCTTTGCCGACTTCATAGAGAAGGACGCTGATATCATGCAGATCATCAACGAGAATTTCGTGTTCATCCACGTCAATTACAAACCCGGAAAGAATCAGGATCAGGAGAAGGCTGCATTGGGGCAGCAGATGATGAGCCGACTGGGTAACCCAGGACGCTTCGGATATCCTGTCTTTGTGGTGCTCGATGAAGAGGGTAAGGTGCTCCACACGCAAGACTCTTCTTTCCTTGAGGAAGGACAGGGATATGATAAGAGTAAGGTGATCCGCTTTTTCCGGAACTGGACCCCGAAGGCAATGGACAATTGATAATTGAAAATTGAAAATTGATAATTGATAATTTTGATAAAAAATATGAAAGAAAAAAAGATCGTCATGATAACAGGTGCTACCAGTGGTATCGGTGAAGCCTGTGCAAGAAAGTTTGCTGCCGGCGGTTATAACCTGATCCTTACCGGTCGTAGTGATGGAAAACTGAAACCGGTGGTTCAGGCATGCAAGGCACTGGGTGCTGAGGTTTATACCCTGGTGTTTGATGTGAGAGATCGTCAGGAGGCCGAACAACTGTTGGAGAAGATGCCTGCTAAGTGGCAGGACATCGACGTGCTGATCAACAATGCCGGACTGGCCCTGGGTTTGGATAAGGAATACGAGGGTAGTGTGGACGATTGGGATACGATGATCGACACGAATATCAAGGGATTGCTGAATATGACGCGTCTGGTGGTTCCGGGAATGGTAGCCCGCAACCGTGGTCATGTGATCAATATCGGTAGTGTGGCCGGTGATGCTGCCTATGCCAACGGGAATGTCTATTGCGCCACGAAGGCCGCTGTGAAGGCGCTTACCGACGGACTGCGTATCGACGTGTCTCACTCGGCTGTTCGTGTGACGAACTTGAAGCCCGGACTGGTGGAGACGAATTTCAGTGTCACCCGTTTCCACGGTGATGAGGAGAAGGCTGCCAATGTCTATAAAGGTATCAAACCGCTCACCGGTGATGATATCGCCGACGTGGCTTTCTATGCTGC
>JAEEZP010000164.1 GCA_016291915.1 Prevotella sp.
AAAAAGTTGCCGTTGGATGATATACAGTACACTCCTTACGGGAATGAGATCGTAGTGGAGATGGCCAAAGCTATAATCCTCAATGAACAGTTAGGTAAGAACAAGGTAACGGATATGCTCACAATCAGTTTCTCTTGTCCTGATAAGGTAGGTCATAAGTTCGGTACACATGATCCGAAGACCCATGACCAGTATGTAGAGTTAGACAAACAACTGGCATCGTTCTTCAGTTTCCTGGATAAGCAGATTGGGAAAGGGCAATATCTCGTATTCCTCTCTGCAGACCATGGAGCAGCCAATAGTGTGCAACTGAACCTGGATCATCGTCTTCCAACCGGTATCTTCCACTCGAGACAAATACTGGAGGAGATGAACAAACACTTGGCAACAATCTTCGGAAAAGAGATAAAGTATGGCAATGGCATCCAGGATTATAGGGTGGTCGTCAATCATAATGGTATCAAAGAGGCAGGTCTTGAGGAGTGCAAAGTACGTGAAGAGATGGTAAACTTCCTCAAGGAGAAAGATTGCTTCTCGTATGTCGTTGATCTGGAGAAGGTGATGACTGCTCCTATTCCTGCCGTTGTCAAAGAGAAGATCGTCAACGGTTTTAACCGTGAGCGTTCCGGTGAGATACAACTGATACTTAAGCCGGGATACCTTGGAAGTGGAGGCTATGGTACTTCACATGGCTTGTGGAACCCATACGATTGTCATCTGCCTTTCTTGCTCTATGGATGGGGTGTGAAACCTGGTACCTCACAGCGTGCCTGTTATATCACTGACATAGCACCTACCGTTTGTGCGCTGATACATATCCAGATGCCGAGCGGCTGCATCGGTAATCCCTTGGATTTGAAATAAAAGGATAACAGGAACGCTAACGATAACTAATTGCCCCGAAGATGCACAAATCTTCGGGGCAACTTATAACTAATAAACTAATGAACTCATTAGCTTCTAAACTTATCGATTATTTATCATATCCGTGAGCAGCGTAGTCAATCGTATAGTGTAGTCCACGGCACTCCTTACGTTCGAGTGCCTGTCGGGTGATCAGATAACCTACATTGATCATGTTACGCAATTCGCAGATATCCTTGCTGGCCTTCACACGTTTGAAGAGTCGTTCGGTCTCCTCATAAAGCATATCCAGACGGTCCCAGGCACGTTGCAGACGAAGGTTACTGCGCACAATACCTACATAGTTGGACATAATCTCACCCACTTCTTTTACACTCTGTGTGATGAGCACCTTTTCCTCGTTACTCATCGTTCCCTCATCATTCCACTCGGGAATCTGCTCGTTGAAATCATACAGATCGAGATGTTCCAGGGAATGACGGGCTGCAGTCTCTGCATATACAACGGCTTCTATCAGTGAGTTGCTGGCCAAGCGGTTGCCTCCGTGTAATCCTGTACAGGAGCATTCACCAAGCGCATATAACCGTTCGATGCTGGAACAGCCGTTAAGATCCACCTTGATACCGCCGCACATATAGTGAGCAGCAGGGCGAACAGGGATATAATCCTTGGTGATATCAATACCCAATGTCTTACACTTCAGGTAGATATTGGGGAAGTGATGTTTCGTCTCCTCAGGATCTTTATGGGTAACGTCGAGACAGACATGACTCAGTCCATGTACCTTCATCTCTTTATCGATAGCGCGTGCCACGATATCACGTGGGGCTAATGAGAGACGCTCATCGTATTTCTCCATGAAACTCTCACCATTGGGTAACCGGAGGATTCCTCCATAGCCACGCATGGCTTCGGTAATGAGGAAGGCAGGATGTGTCTCACCGGGAGAGTAAAGAGCTGTAGGATGGAATTGTACGAACTCCATATCCTGGACAGTTCCTTTTGCGCGATATACCATAGCCTCCCCATCACCGGTGGCGATGATAGGATTAGTGGTCGTCTGGTAGACAGCTCCGCATCCTCCTGTGCACATCACGGTTACTTTACTAAGATAAGTATCAACCTTCTGTGTTTCTGGGTTTAGTACATATGCACCATAGCAGTGGATATAAGGAGTACGGCGTGTCACACGGGCACCCAGATGATGCTGAGTGATAATCTCCACGGCGAAATGATTCTCTTTGATAGTAATCTCGGGATTCTTACGTACGGCTTCCATCAATCCGCGTTGTATCTCTGCTCCTGTGTCGTCAGCATGGTGGAGAATACGGAACTCACTGTGACCTCCCTCGCGGTGAAGATCGAAAGAACCGTCTTCTTTCTTGTCGAAGTTGACACCCCATTGTACCAGTTCTTTTATCTGATCAGGAGCCATTCTTACAACTTGTTCTACGGCTGCCCGGTCGCTGATATAGTCACCAGCTATAATAGTGTCTTCGATGTGTTTGTCGAAGTTGTCCACAAGGGTGTTTGTGACGGAGGCAACACCACCCTGTGCAAATGAGGTATTTGCCTCGTCAAGGTTGGTCTTACAGATCAAACAGATTTTGCCTTTCTTAGCTTTTGCCATTTTCAGTGCATAACTCATGCCTGCCACTCCGGCTCCGATAATGAGAATGTCGTATTTGTAAACCATAATCAATATTTAACCTTAAACATTAAACTCTAAACTCTAAACTCTAAACCCTAAACTCTACACTCTAAACCCTAAACTCTACACTATTCCTTCCTCGTCACTAACCATGCTCCAAGTAAAACGAGTATAGCGGCAACGGGTTTATCCCATGTAAGAATATCCTGTCCGATGGCAATAGCAACCAATGATGCCACCACCGGTTGGATATTGGTATATATACTTACCGTTGTAGCCTTCAGATACTGCATGGCATAGGGGATAAGGAAATAACCTAATACCGTAGCGAAGACCACGATAAAGAGCATGGCAATTGCTCCGTCCCATCCAAACTGTCCGCCATAAAGGGCTGTCTGTGGAAACTCATGCCATGAGAAGGGTAATACAGCGATGGTAGATACGAGGAAGATCCACTTCATCTGTGTTACAGCAGTGTATTTCTGAGACACTTTTCGGGTAATCAATAAATAAACCACCCATGTGAGGACGCTTAATATCGCCAGGATAATACCCAGTAGGTCATTGCTTCCAGCACCTGCCTGCCATCCAACAAATACCATGAGTGCGGCTCCTGCAATAGCCAGAATAACACCCAGGGATTTCTCTGTGGTGATCTTCTCACTCAGGAACAGAGCAGCCATGAGCATTGTAGCGATAGGTGTCAGTGTTGCGATGAGTGAGAAATATACAGGGGTAGTAAACTGCAGAGACCATGCTGTGAGTGTCTGTGAGATAACAAATCCCAGCAAGCCGCCGGCCATGATCACCAGAAGGTCTCGTTTCTCTACTTTCTCCTTTGGCAGGAAAAGACTGATAACCCAGAAAATAATAGTTGCGCCGATGCAGCGTGATGCCATGTAGGTCATGGGGGTTACCCATTCATCGAGCAGGAATTTGGTTACGGGAACGCCAAGCCCGAAGATAACGTTTGCGAGGATAATGGCAGCATGGCCACTGTATTGATTCTTATTCATATTTGCAAAAGTACATAATTATTTCTTTATAAAGACAAACTCTTTCTTTTTTTACAAGATTTTCAAAAAATTTTGCGTCTTTGACTATAAAATGTTATCTATGTAAACTATTATGTAATATATCATTTAATAATCAAGAAAATGGAAGGAATCATATTTCTGAATTTGAACTTATATGCTTGGATAACGATTATCACGGTATTGGCGATGTTTGCCGTACTGCTGTTTACCAAGGTTCCTGCCGAGATGGCATTCTTAGGAACCATAGCCATACTCTTTGTGACAGGTACGCTTTCGGAAAAAGAGACCTGTTCCGGATTCAGCAATTCTTCCGTGGTGGTCATCGGTGCTCTCTTTATTGTTGTGGGAGGACTGGTGCATACGGGTGTTTTACAATGGATCACAAAACATCTGTTGGGAACACCAGGCTCTTACTTTAAGGCTATTGTCCGTCTGATGCTGCCGGTGGCCTTCCTTAGTTCCTTCCTGAATAACACAACAGTGGTTGCCCTTTTCGTGAATGTGGTGAAGATGTGGGGTAAGAAGCTGCATATCAACCCGTCTAAGTTATTGATACCGCTGAGCTATGCGTCAGGTATGGGTGGCCTTTGTACGTTGATCGGTACACCGCCGAACATGATCATCTCCGGAATGTATGCAGAGCAGACCGGTACCCAGATGAATATCCTTACCCCGTTAATCCCTGGCTTATTCTGTCTCTGTGTCGGTATCCTGACGATGATCTTACTGAGCAGGCTGCTGCCCGACCGCAAATCCGCTGAGGAGTCTTTCGAGTCCACAGGTGATTATACAGTAGAGTTGCTGGTGTCCACCGAGTGTGACATCGTCGGCAAGACGATTCATGAGGTACAGTTGGATGAGGTGAAGGGTGGTAACCTGATAGAGATTGTTCGTTTTGATCATGAGGTGATCACCCCTGTGCCGGCGGATGAATTTATTTTCGGTGGCGATCGTCTGGTTTACTCCGGACAGATTAATGATTTACTGGAACTGAAGAACAGTCACGGTCTGGTGAATGCTGAACACCATGTCTTCTCTGTCGGTGAGTTGGATAAGAAACGTCGGTTGCGCACTGCTTATGTCTCTTTCGGTAGTAAGGCCATCGGACATAAATGGACAGAGACAGACTTTTCCTCCAAGGATAGTTTGACGCTGGTTGCTGTGGCTCGCCGTGGTGAGCGTATTCAGGAATGTCCCCGTGACATCATCCTGCAGGCAGGTGATACACTGTTGTTGGAGTGCCCGTCATCTGCCAAGTCGATTACAGAGGGTGTCAAGCGTCATCTGCATTTCTTCGAGTCGGATGAGATTCCTAATATCGGTAAGAAGACCCTCGTGTCTGCTCTTATCATGTTAGGAATGATTCTACTCTCGTCACTGAAGATTATGACCCTCTTACAGTCAGCTTTCTTGGCAGCACTGCTGATGGTGATTACTCGATGCTGTTCGCTCGAACAGACATGGAAGAGCATAAACTGGAATATCCTCATGGTGTTCGCCGGTTCTGTAGTGTTGGGCACAGCTATCGAGAAGACAGGTTTGGCACAGTTGATGGCTACAGGCATCCTCAATGTTTGTGGTGACAATCCATTGGTTGTGATGACGGCTGTCTGTCTGGTGGCAACTATTGTGACCGCCTTTATCAGTAATACAGCCACGGGAGCTATCTTCTTCCCGATTATCTATAATGCCGCCCTATCTTTGGGCTGTGATCCGTTGCCGTTTTGTGTGGCATTGATGATCAGTGTCTCTTCTAGCTATGCTACGCCAATAGGTTCACCCACCCATATGTTGGTATATGCACCGGGTGCATACCGTTTTTCTGACTTCCTGCGTGTCGGTTTGTTGATGAATATTGTCATCTTGATCGCCACCATCTTTAGTGTATTGATCGTCTTCCCTTTAAATAACAATATATGAAAATAGATATTCAAGAGTCCAACGAAATTACCGCCTTCTTGATAGGTCGGTTGGATACGAAAGCATCTGTGGAATGTGCCTCTTCCTTTGAGAGACTTTCCGAATACGCTGAAAAAACGATCACGCTCGATTGCTCCCAACTGGAGTATATCAGCAGCAGTGGACTGCGCCTCTTCCTGGCACTTGCAAAAAAGAGTAATGCTGTAGGCAGTCATATAAGAGTGACTCACCCTCAGGAAGTTGTCAAGGACGTGTTCAATTTGACAGGTTTCTATAAACTGCTGGATATAGAGGAATGATACTGCTTATGATGAGCAGATTGTCAATAACGTATCAAATTGGTCAATAAGATGGTCAGGGTGGCACGTGAGCAGTTCTTCCCGTGTGCCATTGCCGTAGGTTACCCCACAGGTGAGTGCTCCTGCGCGCTGTCCCATGAGGATGTCGTAGGTCATATCACCCACCACAAGGGTTTCTTCTGCGGAAAAACCCAAATCATGAATGGTTTTCAAC
>JAEEZP010000165.1 GCA_016291915.1 Prevotella sp.
CAGAGCACCTAACACACCGAAACCGATGAAGATAAAGGGGAAGAACAGTTTCTGGATGGGCACAGGGATATTGTGCTTGGCAGCTATCTCTGTGACGATCATCGTATCAGCACCACTGAAGTAGTAGATACCGAGGATACCGAGAATCAACAAGGCTGATCCTCCCATCAACATCAGTGTCAGCTTCATGGCTGAATATTCCTTATGACCACTACCCCACACACCGATCAAGAGATACATTGGAATCAAAGCCACCTCGTAGAACATGAACATAGTAAACATATCCACAGAGATGAAGAAACCAAACACACCGGATGACAAGAGGGTGAACCAAAGGAAATACTCCTTGGTAAGTGGCTTGAGCTGCCAAGAGGCGAAAGTACCTGTAAACACGATGATGCTCGACAACAACAGCATCACCACAGAGATACCATCAACACCTACAGCATATTTGATATGTAAGGGGGCAAACCAATCTACCGCATAGGTGAGCAGCATCTCATCGGTATTACCGGCGGCACGCTGCTGGATGAAGTAGAAGGTGAGCCATATAGACAAGGCAAGCAGAAGAGAAGCTCCCGTTACCATGACACCACGCACCTGGTTGAGATTGCGGGCAAGCCACAACCCTAACAGCATCAGTGCGGGGATAACTACGAATAATGATAATATACTCATTTTTATTTACTTTTCTTAGATTGCTAACATAAAGAGTGACAACGCTACTGTACCCGTCAGGAACCATACGGCATACTGGCGTACATCACCACTCTGCCATGGGCGGATACTCTCTCCTGCCTCGTTAGTACCCCACGCAAGGAAATTGAAGGTGCCGTCAACGACATGACGGTCGAACCATGCAATAGGATGAGAGAAGAAACGGAAGATAATCTGATGGGTAACAAACTGCCATACCTCATCCATATAGAAACGACGGTAAGCAGCCTGGTGAAGTTTCGGGAAGGTCTTATACAGGCGATCGGCAATAGGCTGCTTCTCACCTTTATATATATAAGTAGCCAACAGAATAGAACAGATAGCAATAATCGTAGAGATCGTAGCAATCTTCGTATCAAAGTGGATGGTGTAGTCGGTGCCTTCAGCATTGACATAAGTACCGAAGCTGCCACCCCACCCTGCGAATCCGCCAATCGTGGTATAGATACCTACGAGCAAGGTGATCGCACTGAGGATAATCAATGGAACAGTCATAGAAGCCGGTGCCTCATGCGGGGTATGATGAGCATGCAGTTCTTTGTTCTCTGTACCCCAGAAGATACCGTAATACAGACGGAACATATAGAAAGCGGTCATGGCGGCAATACCGGTCATGATCCATCCTACCACCGGACTGTACTGGAAACATGCGGAGATAATCTCATCCTTGGAACTGAATCCTGAGAAGAACGGGATACCGGCGATGGCCAGACAACTGATCAGGAAGGTGGCATGAGTGATAGGCATGTATTTCTTCAAGCCACCCATGGCAGACATCTCATTGCTGTGTACAGCATGGATGATACAACCGGCACCTAAGAACAGACAAGCCTTGAACATAGCGTGGGTGAAGAGGTGGAACATAGATGCCATATAACCCAGCTGTGCATGGTTGTCGAGCACAGCCTCATGCCCGGGCAGACAAACACCGAGAGCCACCATCATGAAGGCAATCTGTGAGATGGTTGAGAAAGCCAACACACGTTTGATATCAGTCTGGGCACATGCCACGGCAGCTGCATAGAAGGCGGTGAAGACACCTACCCATACGACAATACTCAATGACTGGGGAGCATACTCGATCCACAAGGGGAACATACGTGCAATCTGGAACACACCGGCAACCACCATGGTAGCGGCATGGATCAAAGCAGACACAGGAGTTGGACCCTCCATAGCATCGGGCAACCAGATATGCAACGGGAACATTGCACTCTTACCGGCACCACCGACAAACATCAATACCAACGCGGTAGGAATGATAAAGCCGCCGGCTGCTACAGCCTTGGCTACACTGCCCTGGATAAACGGAGTGGTTCCGGCACCCATCTGGATAGACTCACCGGCGAAGGTGAAGCTGAACGACTGGGTATAGTAACCGAAGAGCAGGATACCGATCAGGAAGAACAAGTCGGCAAAACGGGTAACGATAAATGCTTTCTTGGATGCGGCCACAGCAGCATGAGTACCGTAGTAGAAACCGATCAACAGATAAGAGCTCACACCCACCAACTCCCAAAACAGATACATCTGGAAGATGTTTGTGGCGAGAACCAGTCCTAACATAGACATGGAGAACAGGCTCAGGAAAGCATAGTAACGCTGGAATCCCTTCTCACCGTGCATATAACCGAAGGAGTAGATATGTACCATCAGTGATACGGTAGAGATAACGATCAGCATCATCACAGAGATAGGATCCAGAAGGACACCTAAGTCGAAGTGAAGATTACCCAGCGGCAACCATGTCACATTATAAGGAACGAGTGTCTGGAAGACACCGTCAACACGTGCAGTAGTGAAATAGGTAAACGCAGTCATATAAGAGATCAGCGTCACAATACCTAAGGAACAAGTACCGATAAGTCCTGCTGTCTTATGCGACATCTTCATACCTGCCAATCCTAACAGGATGAAAGACAGTAAAGGCAATAACAGAATCAGGCAGGAATATGAATAAATAGAATCCATTGTCTTTTCTTTTTAAATAGTTAATGATTAATTCTTCATTTCCTGAATACTGTTCACACGATCACTATGGTAGTTCCGATACACATTGATGATGATAGCCACAGCAACAGCCGTCTCTGCAGCACTGATACCAATGGAGAACAAAGAGAAGAAGAATCCCTCCATACCTGTAGGATATACCAAACGGTTGATGGCTGCAAAGTTGAGATCCACCGCATTGAGAATAAGCTCAACAGAGATGAGCATCGCTATCAGGTTACGACGACTGATAAAGCCGAACACACCGATAAAGAACAACAGTGCACTGAGCACCATAAAACAAGATACTGGTACCATAAGCTTATTCCTTTCTAGAGATCATTATACCACCGATGATACATGCCAACAGGAAGATAGAGATGAACTCGAACGGCAAGACATAGCCGAACTTACCGGAAGACACCATCGCCTTACCGATAACATCCATACTCACCTCCTGGTCGGGAACCATGGCGAAGTGATTAAACAACTGATTCTTGACAAACACGAAACCGGTCAGTGCCAGTCCTACCAATGCAATGAAGATACCAAAGGCAATCCTACTGCCCTTCAGACGTTCTACCATTCCCTGCAGAGTCTGTTTGCTCACCAACTGGATAGCAAAGATATAGATCATCGTAACACCACCTGCATAGACAGCTATCTGAGCAGCAGCCAGATAAGTATAGTCAAGCAGGAAATATAATCCTGCGATGCCGAAGAGCACAAAGAGCAGGAAGGTGGCAGCACGCATGATTCGTTTCGTCATTACGCACATCACGGCAGAAACGAGGATGACACATGCCAATATACCAAACATTATTATATTTACCATGATTACTTCGTTTTAGTGTTAAACTTACCAATCTCCAACGGAGCACCACCATCAATCAAGTTGGGTAAAGAACCACCCTTATATACCTCCTTGTCAAGATGTAATACCAACTGACCACGATCGAACACAGCGTTCTCAAAGTCATTGGTAAACTCAATGGCATCGAAGTTACAGGCATTGGTACACAACTGACAGAACATACAGTCGCCTAAGTCGTACTGATAGTCACGCAGCTCACGTTTCTTCTTACCTGTCTCCTCGTTGGTAACCATCTCAGAAATAATCCTGATCGATCCATTGGGACAAGATTTCTCACACAGCGTACAGGCAGTGCATTTATAACTGCCATCCTCATTACGCTTGAACACCAGACGACCACGATGGCGCTTGGCCACATGCAGGGTCGTTTTTCTGTTCTCCGGATATTGCTCGGTCGACTTCGGGGTGAAATACTCCCGTAAGGTAGTCTTCATACCTACTGCCAGGGTTTTCACGGCTTGGCCGACTTCACCAAAATATGATTTGTTATTTTCCATTTTCATTAATCATTTTATGACACCCGACGTTCATTACTTGACATACCATCCAAGTGCCACGAAAACTGTCATCAGCACAATATTGAAAAGTGACAGCGGCATCAGATACTTCCACTCTAACTTCAGGATCTGGTCGATACGCAGACGGGGGAACGTCCAGCGAACCCACATCAGCAACCATACCACGAAGAAGGTCTTGGCAAAGAACCAAACCACACCGGGGATATAGTTCATCAGCGTATCAAAAGCAGAGATACCTATATTAATAGGTGCCCATCCACCGAGGAATACCGTGGTAGCGATACCGGAGATGACGAAAAGGTTCAGATACTCTGCAAGGTAGAAGAAGCCGAAGCCCATACCGGAATATTCCGTATGGTGACCGGCAGTCAACTCACTCTCAGCCTCAGCCATATCGAACGGACCACGGTTAGCTTCCGCATTACCGGCAATCAGGAAAGTCACAAACGCGATGATGGCGGGAAGCGGAGCCTGAACGACAAGCCATTTCCAAGGACCGGTCTGTGCATCCACGATACCACTGATCTGCATCGTGCCTGTAAGGATAACGGCAGCGATAAGACATAGACAGAGTGACATCTCATAGGAGATCATCTGCACAGCGGCACGCATCGCGGAAACGACAGAGTATTTATTGTTGGAACCCCAACCGGCCAGGAAGATACCTACCACACCGATAGATGAGATAGCTGTCAACAGGAAAAGACCCACATTGAAGTCGAGCACGACAGCACCCTTGTTCCA
>JAEEZP010000166.1 GCA_016291915.1 Prevotella sp.
AGAGAAGTCGCTGCTGATGATAAACAAGTTATCCTCATTGAAATAAGGTTTCAGCACCTGGGCTATTCTCTTCAACTTAGTGAGTTCATTGGTAGAGACAATGATAGGGACGATCGGGGGCACATCCCCGAGGCGCTGCTGCAGGAACGGCAGTTGTACCTCTAGACAATGCTCGTTGGCATGAGCCTCAGCACTGTATGTAAAGACGCTGTCGGCTGCCAACAACTCCATGACTGTCTCTTGATCCACCTTCACCGTGCCTAAAGGAGTGGAATAGTAGTCGGCCACCTTGTTCACCGATGCCCCATCCACCCAAGTATGGTGACTGGGTCCTAACAAGAAGATGCGTCGATAAGACTTTTCCGGACGTAGTGTAGCATACGCCGCTGCTGCCACATTGCCCGAGTAGTAATACCCAGCATGGGGAACGATGAGGGCGGCTACCTCGTCATAACTACGGTCGTTGGCATGCAATGCCAACAGACTATCAATCTCTTGTCTCAATGTTTCCGGATTAGCATCATAAAAGCGGCCCGCCTGCGTGGCAGGGCGTACCAATGGCTTATCATGCTGAACATCATTCGTATTCATCATCATGATTGCTGCAATTATTGTTATTATCGTAGAAATAATCACCATTACGACGAGAGGTTTCCTCATAATCGTCAGTTAAAATTACAGAGATCTACTTTGCATCATTGGCTGTAGTATATAATAATACGCCAGACCTCTATTTTGCAAATATACAAAATAAAAACTATTATCATGCGAAAATCCCTCATTTTTTTTGACTTTGTCAAAAGGACCTTAAGGACTTTAAAGACTTTAAGGACCTTAAAGACCCTAAAAAGCCCTAAAAAGCCCTAAAGCCCTCACTAAGCTTTAACCGCTATCATCCTTCACCTTTTATCTCCCTCTCCGCTTCTTTCGGGCCTTCATCATTTTCTCAGAGAATCCCCCATTTTCTATGAACATACTCTCTAATCTTTCTAATTGTTTAAACAACAAATAATCAGCCTGATAAATCAAGATGATTGCCATATTCGCAATGGTCGCTGCCGGACGAGTCTCGCAAAGCCTCATAAAGAATGAAGAATCGTTGTGCTCTCTTCCTAAACGGCGCATGGCTATCCATTCTGGGGAATTTTCTTCCCATTGGCGAAAACCGCGTGTTCGAAGATAATCAATATAATCCTCCAACAGCTCTTGTAAGCTTGCTTTTGCGACATTAACCAGTTTTATCTCTGTTTTTGCAGAAGTGGAAGAGGCTGCACACCCTTCTATAATATTCTGTTTGCCTGATCGGGCAGCCTGAATCATTTGATCTATTGTGCGATCGCCACGCTGTAAAAAATGATGGCAAAAGTAATAGGTCATCTCATAAATCACTTCTGCCTTCTGGTATGACAGCAGTTTACGATAATTGCCATTGTGGCGGATTAATTTCTCGGTCATTTGCGTATTTCATTTTATTAGACAATAATTGTATCACTTGCAATCCTTAATTTCTCTAAGGACCTTAAGGACCTTAAGGACTTTAAAGCTTTAAAGACCTTACCCACCGCAAAGATACTAAAAATAATATTACCAGCCAAAAATAATCCGCTTTTGCTAAAAAAAGAGCTCGGTAGTTATCCACCGAGCTCTAATCATCTGAACATGATATACTTATTATCCCTTAAACGTCTCTGGTAATGTGGGCATGGCACCATTCTGGGTGCAGACGTAAGCAGATACCTCTACAGCCAGTTTGTGGGCTTCAGTAACTGGTTTACCACTCAGGATAGCAGCACAGAATGATCCTGTGAAAGAATCACCTGCTCCTACTGTATCAGCCACCTCCACCTTCGGTGTCTCCTGGAATGACATCTGTCCGGGAGTAAACACATACGAACCGTTTGTGCCACAGGTAAGCACCAGCATGTCGAGGTTATATTTACCAAGGATCAACCAACACTTATTCTCGATATCCAAACCGGGATAGCCGAACATCCTGCCGATAAGTACCAATTCCTCATCATTGATCTTCAACACATTACAACGCTGCAATGACTCCTTGATAATTTCTTTATTATAGAAATTCTGACGCAGGTTGATATCAAAGATCTTCATACAGTCTTTTGGTGTGAGGTCAAGGAAACGGTGGATAGTCTCACGGCTTACCACATTACGTTGTGCCAACGAACCGAAGCATACCGCACGACAAGAAGAGGCCACCTCTTCTATCTCTTTGGTGAAGGGGATATTATCCCAAGCCACATTCTCCTTGATATCATAAGTAGGGATACCCTGCTCATCCAACTGCACCTGTACGGTACCTGTAGGATAAGGTACACGGGGAAGCAGACAATTCAACTGATGCTCTTCCAGTGCCTTGATGGTTTCCTCACCTAACTTATCCTCTCCCAGGGCACTCACGGCGATGGTATTATCCATGCCGAGGAACTGTCCGGCATGATATGCGAAGTTGGAAGGGGCACCACCCAGTTTCTTTCCTTCAGGAAGCACATCCCACAGCACTTCACCCAGTCCTACTACATAACGTTTCTGATTGTTCATATTATTTAGGTTTTTATTCATGAATTAATGTTTTACTCTCGGAATATAGGTAAAGAGATAGATCACACCGATAGCCATGATAGCCACAGCACCTGCCTGACCGACAGCATCGCTGGCAAATCCCATCAGCAAGGGGAATACTGTTCCACCGAAGAGACCCATGATCATCAGACCAGACACCTCGTTTTGCTTGTCGGGCACAGAGAGTAAGGCCTCTGAGAATGCCATCGAGAAGATATTACTGTTACCGTATCCTACCAATGCGATACCTATATATAATAAGGTCTTGGTATCTCCCACGAACATCAACAACATGGCAGCTGCCATCAAGACAACAGAGATAATGAAGAACCAACGTGTCTTAAGAATACGCAGGAAGAAAGATCCTGTCAGAGAACCGATCGTACGGAAGATAAAATAGAGAGATGTAGCAAAGGCTGCCTCATTGAGCGTCATACCTACTCGCTCCATCAACAGTTTCGGAGCAGTAGTATTCGTACCCACATCAATACCCACATGACACATGATGGCCAAGAATGAGAGCAGTACGATTGGTTTTCCCAACAGACGCAGACAGTCGGCAAACGATGAGGATTTCTCTTTTGACAGTTCCTCATAGATAGGAGTAGCCCAAAGCAAAGCTGCAGAAATCAGGCCTACCACAAAGTAGATCAGGAACAGAACGCGCCAGTTAAGTCCGAACGAAGGTATTGCCTGAGTAGCACCCCACATCGCAAGGTAAGGAGCCAGGAATGAGGCAATAGCCTTGACAAACTGTCCGAAGGTAAGTGTAGATGCCAGATTCTTGTCACCGATAATCAGCATAGCCAAGGGGTTGATACTGGTTTGCATCAGAGCATTACCGATACCGAGCATCGAGAAGGCAATGAGCATCACTGCAAAACTGTTGCCAAAGAGCGGAATGAACAATGACAGGATAGTAACCACCAATGATAACAGCACGGTGTTCTTACGACCGATCTTGTTCATCAGCATACCGGTGGGAACACTGAAGATCAGGAACCAGAAGAATACCAACGATGGAAAAATGTTTGCAACGGAGTCACTCAGTCCGAGGTCTTCCTTAACATAGTTGGAAGCAATACCAACGAGATCCACGAAGCCCATGCAGAAGAAGCAGAGCATTACGGGAACCAGATAAATGG
>JAEEZP010000167.1 GCA_016291915.1 Prevotella sp.
AATGAACGTCTCACCGGGCGCATAGCGGATACCCACGGTGGCTTCCGTATAACGTATATGCGAGAGTGTCGAGTTATCAGAGATGCGTGTAAAGGAGATATTACCAACGGGGTCCACCCGCTCGGCCTTGATACCCGCATTGAACTTAAATCCCCACTCTTTCTCGTATTCAAAACTCAGTTCCTGACGGTTGTAGATAAACATTTTGTCCTGCTTACCCCATTTGAATGAGGTAAACACATTATCCTTATCCGTTTGGATGAACTTGTCGGACGGCATGGCCACATCGCGGGAAGTGACAAAGGAGAGTGTCTGTTTGGGGAACTCCCTCGGAAGATACTCTTTTTTATTGAGTGACCAGATTACCTCAGCATCGTAATAGTGGTTTTTTGTCTTTGTACCATAAGCATAGTAACCTTTTAGGAACAGGTGAGGACTGAGGTTGGCGGTGGTCTGTGCACTGGCACGGAAACGCATACCGTCATAGAAATTCTGGCTGATCATCGTATTGATCGGTCCGATATCCACCTTACTCGGATGTTCCTTCGAGCCTGTTTCCACAAAGTTTTCTATGAGGGCCTTGAGCCCGAAGATGAAATACTTAAAGCCCTTAAGTTGTTCGATGTGCTTGATAAACTGATCGATGGAGCTCTCGCTCTTCGTAAGTTCTACCTGGCGATACTGATTCCAGAAGTTATCGTCGCGCATCTCGGCATACGAGCTCTTCACCTCTTCTTTCTTACCACGGAACAACTGCTTGGGAATTTCATCGAAAGCGAAGTCCGATCGGCGGGTGTTGCGGATGACCACAAAGCGGCGGAGGAACTTCGCGAAATAGAGTTCTGCCATCATATCATCGACAGAGAGCACCCACTCTCCGTTAGGCAGTTGGACGAACTCCTGTGTACAACGCATATTCTCCACCCAGTTGACATCACTCTTCTGAGGAATCATCAGTTCACAGCGGCGCACCTGATAACTACTGTCGGCCAGCACGAAGAGCTGACCGCGGAAACCGAAGTCCTGCGGATTGTTTGGGAAAAAGTCCACCACCACACAACGGTCCTGACCCACATACGTGGTGTCCGTGAGGTAGAAATGATAGAAAGCGATGGCATCTCTTCCGATGGGCGAAGTGAAAGGATATTGCAACAGACGGATATCATCATTGTAGATATCGATATCCGTGAACACATCTTTCATGGTGGTTGTGAGGATATCACCCGTCTGGAAAAGGTCGTTGATACCGTTCGACGACTGTCCCTGGATGATGTTCTTCTCATCTTCCGGACTCTTTCGGTAAAGTTTTTGGGTGACCGTTTCATCGACGCTCACTGGGAGGATCAGCTTGTTGTTGAACTCACACATCTCCACCTGGTTAACCAGCCAACTGTGTTTCTTGAACATTCCCTGTTCCAAGTCGGTGGGCTTGATATCATTCAGACCCAGTGTAATCTTCTGGTAGTTGTTATATTGATAGAAATCATGGTTCTTGAGGTTCGTCCGTTTCTTGGCAGCGATTACCTTCCGCATGAACTCCACCGCAGGATTGTTCTTCCTGCTGTACTTCGAGGATTTCTTGGAGCGTATATACACCTCGTCGATCTTCTGAGTGTTCGATTTCAGGCGTATCTTTAGGTTGTGGGGTGTAGCGCCCGTCACGTTGATAAACTGTGAGTCATATCCTACACTGCTGATAGTCAATCGCCACCCGTTATGACGATCGATGACAAACTCACCATCACCATTACAAGAGACAGCAATATGATTACCTTTGTATGCCACAGTGGCATAAGGTATAGGGCCTTCATCGTCAGCATCCAAAACAACGCCCTTGATTTGCTGGGCACTTATCGGCAAAAGAGCGCAACTCAACAGGAAATAAAGGAATAATATACAATGTTTCAATTTTCTCGAGTATTAAAAATCAGGTGCAAAGGTACTCATTTACAACGATATTTAGAAAACATTTTCAGTTTTTTTCGTTTTTTCCCAATTATTTGGGCATTATTTAAAAATTATCACTACCTTTGTCGATTGTATGAAGAGACCTCCACTAATTGCTCATATCCTGACAACGGGGTTTGGATCAGGTTATTGTCCTGTAGCACCAGGCACGGCAGGCGCTGTGCTTGCGGTGGTTTTATGGTGGTTGGCGTCCCTATGGCTTACTCCCGTCACCCTTTTCTGGTCCACCTTGGCCGTCGTCATCCTCTTCACGGTTTTAGGGGTGATCTGTACCAATCAGGTGATTCCCTTCTGGGGTGAAGACCCTCACCGTGTGGTGGTCGATGAGATGGTAGGCGTGTGGATTCCCTTGGTGGTAGTCCGCCCAGGTGAGTGGGAATATATCTTAGCCAGTCTGTTTCTCTTCCGCTTTTTTGACATCGTGAAACCTCTCGGTGTCAGGAAGATGGAGAGTCTGCCCGGCGGAATGGGCGTGATGGCCGATGATGTGCTGGCCGGTATTTATAGTTTGGTGATTATTCTCGTGGCAAGATGGGTTCTGTAAAGCATGCAGTCATCACTTTCTGTAAGGCCCAGCTCTCCGCGCAGGTAGCCACCGTGGTTGACTTTAGCGTGACGGCCTTCCTCACGGAGGTTTTCGGCATCTGGTATTTGATAGCCACCTTCTTAGGAGCTCTCAGCGGAGGTGTTGTCAACTGCGTGGTGAACTACCACTGGGTGTTCCAGGCCCAGACGTTGAAGAAACGTTTCGTGGCGCTCAAATATCTGATGGTATGGGGAGGCAGCATCCTCCTCAACACGGGAGGCACCTATTTACTGACCGAGTTGTCATCGCATCATTACCTCATCTCTAAGGTCATCGTTGCTGTCTTGGTAGGTTTCTTCTGGAACTACCAGTTACAGCGTCTTTTCGTTTACCGTGACAATCATCTCAAAGACAAGTTGGGCCGGTTAAGGACACATCATGAACAAGTAGAAGAAACAAAAGAATCATTATGAAATACAGAGATTATTTACAGAAGGTGATTTACCAGATCATCAATCCTTTAATCAAAGGACTGATCAAGTTGCATATCACGCCTAACATCATTACGGGCATCGGACTCATGCTGAACATTCTCGCAGCCGTGATAATCATCATGGCGGCCGATGAGACAAATCCCGACCTGCCGATGGTAGGATGGGCAGGACTGGTAATTCTCGTGGCCGGACTCTTCGATATGATCGACGGACGGTTAGCCCGCATGGGAAATATGTCAACCACCTTCGGGGCCCTGTGGGACTCCACCCTAGACCGTTACAGTGAACTGATCACGCTGTTTGCCATCGTCCTTTTCTTCATGGCCTCGGGAGACATGCTCCATGCCGTGGTAACCTTTGCCGCCATGGTTGGCTCTGTGATGGTGAGTTATGTGAGGGCACGTGCCGAAGGCCTCGACATCGAGTGTAAGGTAGGTCTCATGCAGCGTCCTGAGCGTGTTGTGCTCACAGCTGTGGGGTGTCTCCTCTGCGGGATCTTCTCCAAAGCCTCTTTCAATGTCTTGTTGTGTCTGATCATACCGATGTGGCTGATTGCCGTCCTTGCCAACATCACAGCCTTCTGGCGTATCGCCCATTGCTATAAGGAACTGAAGAAACGTGGTGAATAAGTCATACTTCTCCCCTCCCTCAAAGAGAGAGGCCATCATCTGTCTGTCATTAG
>JAEEZP010000014.1 GCA_016291915.1 Prevotella sp.
AAGATCGTCAACACGTCAGAAGCCGAGAAACCCGTGGAGATCACGCTGACAGGTACCAAGAATCTCTTTAAAGACGGTACAGTCACAACCCTCCATGCCGCCAGTGCCGATGCAGCCAATACCATCAAGGATAAAGACGTGGTGGTGCCCAAGACTGCTCAGGTGAAAGCCAGCGGCAACAAGGTGTCCCTCACCGTGCCCGCACGCACCTTCGCCGTGTATCGATTTTGATTGGTTAAAGACTTTGGGGTGTAACGATTTAGGGCGTGCCTGATCAAAAATGTTTTGCAGAGGGCGTACAAAACAAATACCGACCGAGGTACCCGATTAATACTGAGACATATCATTTCAGAACCGTTCCAAAGTAATCCTAAATTTCCCTACATCCGTCCCCTCATAGGGGAGGATGTAGGGAAATTTAGTTTGGTGGAAGGGATGAAGCCCCGGTCTATTACTTTGGTTGCTCGATATTCTTCAGTATGGTGAAGGCTGAGTACATCATGGTAGTCGTCATGTCGGGCAGCTGCAGACGAATACTTCTCCCTGCCCGTTTGCGTGTGGCTTCGTCAAGTCCCTTGCTGCGATTCTCAATACCGCCCATGGCAGACACTCTCAAGGAGGAGTTGAGCTGATTATAAAGACGGTCGAAAGCGGCAAGATATTCATCAACTCCTTTGCTACCTGCCTCCACGAGTTCGAAAGCACTGTCATAATTGCCGTCAGCCGTCATCCCCAAAGTGGTCATCTCATCCTTCAACGAGGCAAAGGTGGCGGCATCATATGTATTATTGCCATTGACATAGCGGGAGAGTTCACGACGGTATAGCAGATTGAGCACACTGTCAATCTCAGCATTGTTCTCGCCAAACTGACCACGGTGAGCATACATAAAGCGGGTTGCCGGTTCACTGACAGAATGAGTATAGGTACGGTACACGAACAGATTCTCGGGATAGAGGCGCTGTTCATCAGTAAGTCCGCCGAAATAGTCGGTTATCATCTTTGCGATCAAGGCTCTTCCCTCTGCCCGTTGTGCCTCAGGCATACGACGCGATGAATATTTCTCCGTGAGATAGGCTGCATAACCCTTCAGGAGGGAGGCACTGCGCTCACCGTCATCGTAACGGGCTTTCATCTGTTCAGGAGACATCTTGGGGTCGATGAGATGGTTGATGTCTTCCACGAACTGATCGGCGGGGCGATAGCCTTCAAAGCGCCCTACCTCGTTACCGTCGGGATTGACGATGAGGAAGGTGGGGTACACATTAAGACCGATCTTCTTAACCATGTCGATGCCTTCGCCTTTTTCGCCGTTGATCTTAATACAGACAAAATGGGCATTGAAATAATCGCCGACCTGTTTCTGGGGGAATACTTCGCGGACCATCAGCTTGCAGGGGCCGCACCAGTCGGTATAGAAATCAATGAACACGAGTTTGTTCTCTGCCTTGGCAGCATTGAGCGCTTCCTGATAGCTTAGTGTACGGAAGTTCGTCTGTGCAGACAACAGTTGACAGCATATCAGGAATAATGTAAAAACGATGATCTTTCTCATATCAATGTTTCATTTATGATATATTAGTGTCTGTTTGTGGTTCCTTCAAGTTCAGGGATGATCATCGTGGCCATGAAAATCACATCCAACTCCATGTCAGGCAACTGATTACGGATGCTTCGGGCGAGTACTGTCTTCTCTTCCTGTGAAGCATTGGCAAAGCGTCCCATCAGTCCGTCGATCAGTTCTATCTGTGATTTTCCGTCCAGCTTTCTGAAATGCTGGTCGATGCAGGAAGCAAATTGCGTGGGGGTATCAGCATTGTGGTCAAGGAAAGCGAACGGACCATCATAGTGACCATCTTTATTCAGTCTGAGCTGCTTGATTTCTTTTTTCATCAACCTGATCTTCTCCGTATTACCGATATTACCTGCAGAGAGACAGGCATTGATATCGTCCATATACAGTTGGTTCAGCATATCGGTAACTTCCTGCTGAAGCTCTGGAGCGAACTTCTTTCTGTTGGCAGCCAGAAATCGTGCAGGAGCCTCTTGGACAGATCGTGTATATTTGCGGTAGACAAAGAAATTCTCCGGCTTCATCTTGTCTGCATCCGAAAGACCGGTGAAATAATCTTGTACCACCTTGTTTACCTTATCGACATGAGCAAAATAGATCCGGCGATAATCTTCCCGGGTGTTACCACCCAGCGGTGCATTATCCATCAGCATAGAGGCATAAGCCTGGATGAGTTCAGCATTACGCTCACCGGACAGATAACGCTCGGTGAGACGAGCTGGGGTGAGATCAGGGTTACGTATGGCCTCGATCTTGTCAATAAACTTGTCTGCCGAGCTTCCGCCCACATGGCGGCCAACCTCCTTACCATCGGCGTTGACGATAAGGAACGAGGGGTATCCGTCGATCTTAAACTGTCTGGCGTAGTCTTTCCCCTCGCCTTTCTCTGCGTTCAGCTTGATACAGACGAAGTGGGCATTGAAGTAATCACCCACGTTCTTCTGGGGAAACACATCGCGGGCCATCATCTTGCAGGGACCGCACCAATCAGTGTAGAAATCGATGAACACCATTTTCTTTTCCACCTTGGCGGCATCTATCGCCTGTTGGAAAGTGATGGCGCGGAACTCGGTCTGCGCCATCATAATCATATTTGTAAAGAGAAATGTAGAGAGAATGATAATTTTTTTCATACCGTTTCTTTTAAGATCAGATATAAAGGTAGAAATAGGTGTAGCCATAGCTCATCTGACGGACATTGGCTGTGGACAATACCGATCTTACACTTTTAAGTTTGCCTGTACCACTGCAAGTCTTCACCGGTGCTCCTGTAGGTGTACCGGTACCTGCGGGCATCTCGTACATATACAGTTTGTAGTCATTGCCTTTCTGGGTTCCTACGACAAGATAGTCGAATTTGTTTGTACTTCCGTTGTAGAACAGGTTCTCTAGATAGACGATCTGCTCACCACTGCCGATTCCCTGCAGCGACATCTCCGCCTCAGTATATTCATCCGTGTTGAAGGCATAGCCATACAGTTTGTTGTCTGTGGCGAAATAAATATATCGGGCTGAGATTCCATTGGTGGCGAAACAGTTAGCCTTAGCCATCTTGCTATAGGCAGGAACTTCCAGATATTTGGTGAGATACGAGTTATAGCGTGCCGATGACATCAGGTAGACATACCTCTTGCCGTTTGCTGTGTTCTCCAAAATGAAGTTGTCGGTTTCGTTACGGCTTACGAAATTCGTTCCACATGACAGAGGCTTGTAGGTGCTCAGGTTCTGAGTCAGTTCCGTTCCAGAACCGTCTTTATAAGTGACAGGATATGGGTCTAGATACCTATCACCCATCATCAGGCTGTGGGTGGACTGATCCCAGTAATACATTCCGTTAACAGTAACCTGATATGCCATGAAGGTACTTGCGTCCAAGGGGATCATAGGGAATCCAAATTTTCCGCTTGTAGGATTGGTATAGAAGCTGCCGTTGGGGTTGTTGGTATAGCGGAATCCTTTGTTTGAGGCATAAACGGTTCCCCACATACCTTGATTGAAAATTCCGTAGGGCACCTCGTCGGCTTCCATTTCATCAAACAGCAGGTTGCTGCGGTCGAAGATTTTGGCAAAGTCGGAAGTACGGTGTACCTGTATCTGTTTGGCATCGGAAACCAATACGACGGTATTCTGCTTGTCGATGGTATTGCTCTTTTCATCGATATAGTATTGGTCGTACACGATGTTCAAGGCAGAGGGTTTTCCTTCCATGGCCTGCCCCTGTGTCTTTACCAGCATGTCAGGTATGAAGATGTTGTCCATGGTAAACAGGTCCACATCGGTTTTTCCCTCAGCTGTCTCTTTCAGGATATAGAAGCCGGAAGAGAACTGCGTCTGAACCGTCAGGGTAGTATAATAGCAGCGTGTATAGTTAGTACCAAGGCTCTTCACGTTGAGCCGTACCTGGTAGGTGCCCGGTGCGAGGCCTACCTCATAATGAAGGTCTTTCTCTGTGCCGATTACTTCAACGGATGCCTCATCATCGATCGTGTTACCGGGAGTTAACAGCAACCACTCGTACGACAAATCGTTGTAGGCTGTCGTAATGACAGGTACTATGTCGAGATTCTCGACAAAAGCCGTCTTGACGTATGAGTTTTCAATCCCCGTCACCTCTATGTCGCTCACCAGCTCACCCAGTGTCTTGCTGTCATCGCTGAAACAGCTTGTCAGTGATAACAACGCTGTCAGCATGATCACTGAAAATATTGTTTTTTTCATTTGATTCCTATTTACGGGTTATTAATAGTAATAATACAGTTCCACTACCGTGCCGTCGGCTTCTTTCAGAACATCAAGGCCCTGAGCCAGACGTGTTTCGTTATATGCGGCCAGTTCATTGACCAATTTCTGATAGAGGTAGTTGAAGTAGCCCTCATCACCACCTATGAGTTCGGCGATGAAAGCCTCATCCCACTTGAAACCGGTGTGCTCAATCAGGAAACGGTGTTTCTCCTTGCCGTATTCCCCGTAATACCAGAGCATCGACAGGTAGGTGCTATAATCAAAATCATCCCAGTTGGCAGGTTTAGACAGACTGTTGGAGATTGTCAGGGTACGAGTGGTGAGTACGTCATAGCCTGGCAGGAAACTGTCGTTGGCGCCAATGCCAAACTTCAGTACCACATCGGCATCATTCAATGAGGCATCACGAAGCAATACGATGGGGATGCGTGCACGTGATTTTCCTGCCGGCACAACATAATATTTTGCCAGTGAAGGATCATCGAAGGAAACATAATGTTTGCCTGACACTGCCTGAACAACATCTGCCGTGTCTTTCTGCACGAACTTCACCGGACGGTCATAGTCACGGAGTAATCCCATCGTCTCAACCTCCACCCATACAGTGTCTTGCATCACGTCGGGACTGCTATATACAAATGAGAAGTTTGACAATGACATGTTATACTCAAAATTCTTCGTAAAATCCAGACCGTCGTAGTAGAACACGAGGTTAGCTTCTTCATCGTTGAAGACCGGAAGGTCTTTTTCACAAGAGGTGGTCAGCAGGATAGCCGACACGACACAAAGGATATATGTGATCTTTTTCATATTCAATGTGTTTTAGTTCTTTAAACTTGGATCATACTCTGAAGATGGCATCGGCAGGATATAATCATCTTCGTTGACAGCGGTCTTACTCCACATCATCTTTGTGGCACCGGTACGCTTATAATAGAAGAACATCTGTCCTTCGGCAAAGAGTTCACGACGGTATTCGTTGATCAACTCATCTTTGGCTTCTTTCAAAGTTTCGAAGGGCTTATACAGTGTGTAGGAGCAAGAGAGCATATACTCGTCGTACAGTCGCTGGAACTCATCCAGTGTATTGCTGGTTTCCATGGCGATCAGGTATATCTCGGAAAGACGGAGCATCGGCACGATCTGATGCTTGGTGACCAAGTCGTAATCACTTGCCTTCTCCTCGTCATACCAATATTTCTTAATAGCTGGGAATTTCACGTTGGAAGGACTGTAGTTGTTCATGTTCCACAGATAGTTGTAGCGATTATGCGAGCCCAGACCACCGCTGATGCTTGCATAGAGGTCGTTCAACTGCTGGGTAGATATATAGTAAGCACCGGCACGGGCCAACGGAGTAGAACCCTGTGTTCCTCCGATGAGTGCATTGGTGGCATACGACATCAGGTCGTATTTGCTCAGGAAGAAGAGACACTCATTGGGGAGTCCATAATAGCCTTTCACCAGATCGTTGGCACCGCTGAGGGAAATGACGGGTTGTCCGCTCTCCGTCTTGGCGTTGATGATGTCCTTGGCAATGTTGTTGGCATCGGAGGTGTCACCCACATAGAGAGACATACGTGCATGGAGTGCGCGCACTGCCCAATAGTTAAGGCGTGCCTGACGATAATACAGATAGGTGTCGATGACACTCTTGCCGGGAGAATTCAGTGCGGAGAAGGTGCTTGTCATGATTGGGTCATTGGCTTTAAGCAACTCCTCAGCCTGGGCGAGATCCTTCTTCAGACACTCTACGTATGCATTAAAGTCGTAGAAGGTTGGGAACTCATCGATAGAGGTGGTATAAGAGTAAGGCAGCTTGACAGTCTTCGTTCCTCCTTTCGGCAGTTGACCGAACAGACGGAGGAAATCGAACTGGCAATAGGCACGCATGGCAAGTGCTTCACCCTTGATGACATTGATATTTCTTATGTTTTCCTTACCGACAATGTCACCGTTCTCATCGATATTCTTCAGCAGCACATTCACTGCCACGATCGTTGAGAAGAGTTCTTTATAAATCGACTTGATGGATCCGCGGGCAGCATCTGTATCGTACTTATGTCTGCTCAAGGCACCGAATGCCTGTTCATCGGTTATGGAGTTGTCAACATACCAGAGACATGCCAGATTCTCTATATCCGTCATGGTCAGTTTCATTCCATAAAGGTTTTGGCTGGAGAAACTCAGATAGCACCCCGTGAGAGCATCGCGGAATCCCTTGTATTCATCGAACATATCGATTTCTTTCTGCGTATTCTCACCCTGCACATCGAGCCAGTCTTCGCAGGATGTCAGGAGAGAGGAGGTAAGAAGCAAGAGACAAGAAAAAGCCCCTGCAGCAGAGATCTTCACCTTATTAAATATATTTCTTTTCATATCCGTGTCTTTAATCTGTTTATAACATAAATCTCAGGTAAGCCTGCACATTGCGGGCAAACGGATAACTGGTACCACGCTCCATGCGGATACTGCCCCAATAGAACAGATCGTTCATATTTACACCAATCATTATTGTCTGGATCTTCCAGTTCTTGGCGAGATAGTTGCTGTGCAGACGGTATTGGGCACTGACACTCTGGAGTTTCAGCACATTGTCGTCCATCACATAGCGTGAACTGGCTTTTGCTTTCTCTGTACCAAGTTTCTGGAAGAAGGTTACGTCGCCGGCCTCAAACCAGCGCTGACTGAGCACACGCTCATCCACATTGTAATTCCGGATTTCATCAATGGTCACCTCCACACGGTCGCGCAAGGTGGAGTTATAAGTCTTTCCTCCCCAATAATAGCCGAAGGAAACATTTACCGTAAGGTCTTTCCACTGCAACATAGTGGTGAAGTTTCCACGATAGGTTGGCTGGCTGCTGCCGAGGAATACCTTATCCTTTGCCCTCCACACGTCAGTCTTGTTCCCGTCGCGATCAAGGTAGATCTCTTTACCGGTACTGGGATCTATACCCAGGGAGCGCACGGCATAGATAGAACTTTGCGGATCTCCTTCGTACATTAGGTTTTGGATTCCAGATGCCTCGTCATCATCACTATCGCTGTTCATTAAGATATCGATCTGGTCTTTGATATCCTGTGATAGTTTAACAATTTTATTTTTATTGTGTGTCAACTGAGCACCGAACATCAGGTTCAGTTTGCGGGCACGGTCGCGGATAGCATATCCCTGTAGAGATGCTTCCCAACCCTTGTTCTCTATCTCACCGATATTGGCGGCATACGAGGAGAATCCCATATACAGTGGCATGTCCATGCGGGAGAGAAGATTATCGGTGCGTTTCGAATACACTTCGAAGGTTCCGTGGATGCGGTTGTCGAAGAGTCCGAACTCAGTACCTGCATTAAATTGATAGGTTGTCTGCCAACTCAAGTCAGGATTGCCGAGGCCGCCTAAAGTGGCTCCCATCCAGTCGAGATAACGTTTGCTGGTTTCATAGCGATAGTAAGCGAAGGCATCCGTCTGTGAGGCACCCGAGGCAGAACCCGTGGCACCATAGGAAGATTTCAGTCGCAGCATGTTGATCACCTTGTTGCCTTTGAGGAATTTCTCATTATGGATATTCCATCCAATACCTGCACTCCAGAAAGGAGCATATTTCTTGTTACTTCCATAAGTGGAGTTACCATCTACACGGTAAGAGAGGTCAACATAATACTTGGTGTTGTAGGTATAGTTGATGTTGCCCGTAACACCGAACTGACGGAAAAGGCTGTTGCTGCCGCTGGGCACACTGTTCTTGGCATAAGCCCGGGCATTGGGGATCTTAGCGAGGTCGTCGTTGGCAAATCCTTCAAACTGGAAAGCCATATTATCTGTATTACCAACACGTAATGACCAGTTCAGACCGGCATAGAGGGAGTGAACTTCATTGAATATCTTATTATAGGATAAGGTAAGGTCGGCATTGTAGTTGACCGACTTTGTCTGACTGTAGTTATAACTACCGCGGCGGAAGAATCCATCGCCGGATGAATATTCATTACTGCTGGATGAAGTAAAAGCGCTGTCATCGGGAGAACGGAACACGTCCGTATGACTAACCGTCTGTGAGATACCTAACTGTCCGCGCAGATTCAGTTCGGGAATGATACGCCAGTCGATGGAGAAATTATCGGTGAGCGTCTGGTAGTTGCTCTTGTTGAACGAACCCAGAGTAGCATTGTAGAGTGGATTCTCTGTGGTTCCCCACATATAGATAAACCGATCGAAATATTTCACCAGATTGCCTTCTGAGTCATACGGACTGTTGTAGGGCTGTTGTCTGACATAGGTGCTGAATGAGCCGTAAGGACTTTCCTTGGAACCGTTGATGCCAATGGATGAGTAGTTGCGGAAGATAAGGTTTTTATAGGTGTACATCAAGGTGATGGCACCGTTGAAGTTTTGGCGAAGACTGCCTTTCATGGCACCTTGCACATCGTTATATTGTGCATCCAATCCCCAGCGGAACTCATTACTACCGCCTTCAAGACGCGCATTGT
>JAEEZP010000168.1 GCA_016291915.1 Prevotella sp.
CTCATCCAGACCGTCCTCGATAGAGTCGATAGGATAAGTGTCGATCAGGTGCTCCAGGAATGCGATCTGCTCTTCAGCAGAGAGCTTCTTGCCGTTAGGATCCTTCTGCTTACCGTTCTTCAACTGCTTGTAGTCATAGAACCACTTGCCATCCTCGCATACAGCAAACTCAGAAGCAGCACAGTCCATAGCGATCTTCACGTCCTTACCTGGCTCATAACCAGCAGCCTTGATAGCGTCGCAGATGATCTGGAGCGCATCCTCGATACCGTCGAGTGCAGGAGCGAAACCACCCTCATCACCAACAGCGGTAGAGAGACCACGCTTCTTCAGCAACTTAGCCAGGTTGTGGAATACCTCAGCACCTACGCGGACAGCCTCACGGATGGAAGGAGCAGATACCGGACGGATCATGAACTCCTGGAAGGCGATAGGAGCATCAGAGTGAGAACCACCGTTGATGATGTTCATCATAGGAACAGGCATGGTATAGGTGTTGCAACCACCGATATAACGATAGAGAGGCAGACCGAGCGCGTTGGCAGCAGCCTTGGCAGCAGCCAGGGAAACGCCGAGGATAGCATTGGCACCCAGCTTGCTCTTGGTGGGAGTACCGTCGAGAGCCAGCATCTTATAGTCGAGTGCGCGCTGATCGAGCACACAGTCACCTACCAATGCGGGAGCGATGATCGTATTGACATTCTCAACAGCCTTCAGAGTACCTTTACCCAGATAACGGTTCTTGTCACCGTCACGAAGCTCCAATGCCTCGTTCTCACCGGTAGAGGCTCCTGATGGTACAGCAGCACGACCTAATACACCATTTTCCAATACTACGTCAACCTCTACGGTTGGGTTTCCTCTTGAGTCGAGGATCTCTCTTGCGTGAATTTTCTGAATTTTCATAATTACCTTAAATATAATTGTTATAAATACTTATACCTTATCCATTCTGCAAAGTTACGAAAAGTCGAGCGGAATGCAAAGGAAAATATTATTTTTCTTTTATTCCCGAGACAAAGTAACTTAGGCGGAGCCAAAGTTACAAAAAATATCTGATTAAGCGCGAAAGAAAAGGGTATGTTTTTTCATTGAGTGTGATTTTATTAAAATAAATCAAGCGCCATGGATGTTTTTCAGCGATAAACTGATTATTATTCCCTTAAAATCGCTATCTTTGCTCCCGAAGAAACTCCGTTCATCCTCGTCTCTTGAGTAGCGGTGAGGATGGGTGAGAGGCTAAAGATATTGAAAATGAAGACATCTGCAGAGATCAAGCATCGGTTAGCGGTACGGTGGCGGGCTTTCCGCATATGGCAACAGAAGCCTCATGAAGTAGCGCCGCTGTCAGAGCAAAGCCATATCTGTTCATCCTGTGCAACACAGTTTACGGGAAACTACTGTCCGCGCTGTGGGCAGTCGGCTGCCATAGGGCGTTTCTCTTTCAAGAAAGCCATACTCCTGTTCCTGGATGTCTGGGGCATAGGCAATCGTAGTATGTTCCGCAGCATCCGTGACCTGATGCTCCGCCCGGGGTATATGATCCGTGACTATCTGAGAGGGATGCAGTCGGCCTACTTCCCCCCGTTCAAGATGTTTTTCCTGCTGGCTGCCTTCTCGTTGGTCATGGATCAAGGTTTGGGTCTTGCCCCAGACGACAGACAAGTGGCTGATAAGTGGCAAAATGTTGAGCAGTTAGAGAAAGAGGAGGTAGCAAAGACAGAGGATGGGAAGACAGATTTCTCAGACGAAGAACATATGATGCTCAATGGAAAAGAGATTACTTCACCTGTCACGAAAGCCTGTGTGAAATTCCTCAAGATGATGAATACGCTCCGCCGGAAGAATGCTGCCGTTTTCTCTTTTCTGACGTTGGTGCTCTTCTCCCTTCCTATGTTTTTCTTTCTCCGCTCCAACCCCAAGATCCCGGATCTCAGGTTCTCAGAGTTTATCGTGGCACTCGTCTATACCTCTAATGCCTACACTCTTTATTCTATCCTGGGCGAGCTCCCGTATTTGGCTATCTTTGATATTTTCGCCATCTTGATAGTCCTGGTCGCCCTCAAACAGTTGACAGGTTACCGCAAACGCCGTTTGTTCTGCTATATGACCCTGTCGTTCATCCTGTTCCTCATCATCCTGACCATCGTGGTAAGCGCAGGGGTTTATATGATCTATCTGACGTCATAACGATTACTGAGAATATCCATTATCAAGTCATGCGTAAGATCCTACTGATATCCGCTGTCATCATTGTGCTGAGCCTGTTCCTCTGTGAAAGTGCGGCAGCACAGCAACCCTCATCCACGTGTTCCCCTTCGGGTAACCGGTTGAAGGTAGGACTCGTATTAGGGGGCGGTGGTGCCAAAGGTGCTGCAGAGGTGGGTGCCCTTAAGGTGATTGAGCGCCTGGGTATCCCGATTGATTACATCGCAGGCACGAGCATAGGATCGATCGTAGGGGCCCTCTACTCTGTGGGCTATCGGGCGGAGGCGCTCGACTCACTGTTTACCAACCAGGAGTGGCTCTCACTGCTCACCTCCCGTAGTGATGCGCATAGTGATACCCCCATCAGTCAGCAAGACGGCGTCACCTATATCTTCGGCTTCCCGGTGCTGACGAGTGGTAAGAAACCGACAGAGGGGACGTTGGGCGTGCTCAGCGGTGACAGGATTGTGGAGATGCTTCAGCAGATGACTCATCAAGCCGACTCCATCAACTTCGACAGTCTGCCCATCCCTTTCCGTTGTGTGGCTACCGATATCAAACGTCAGCAGACGGTGGTGCTCTCCTCGGGTAACCTGCCGATGAGCATCCGTGCCAGCATGGCGATCCCCGGCATGTTCACCCCCGTGTTTATCAATGGTAAGGAGTTGGTGGATGGCGGCATGTTGAACAACCTGCCTGTGGATGTGGTGAAGGCGATGGGTGCCGATATCATCCTGGCTATCGACCTGACACAGAAGAAACATAAGACACGCGACTTCTCGCTGAGTGAGACACTGGGTATCGGGGGACTGCTCGACTGGGTGGTGTCAAGACCGGATTGGAGGATTTACAATAACAACCGTAAGATGGCCGACCTGATTATCAACCCCAAGCTCGAGGCTTACGGCACGACCAGTTTCAGTCGTGAAGCCATTACGCATATGATGCGCCAGGGTGAGCGTGCCGCCGAGGAGATGAAAGACAGTCTGATAGCCTTCCGTCGCCGGGTGTTCGAAGGAAAATAATCTGATAAGGAATAATATAAATAATAAGATATGAAAAGAATGAAAATGAATCTGATATTGCTTGGACTGCTCTTGATGGGAGCCACAGCAGCAAAGGCACAGTTCGCACAGGCGGACATGGACGATAGGTATGCCACGGATCTGGTGAAGGCAGGAACAGCGGCTCCTGACTTCAAGATGAAGACGCCTGAAGGCAAGACTATCCAGTTGTCGAAGTTTGCCAAGGGCAAGACGGTGGTGCTCGACTTCTGGGCATCGTGGTGCTCCGATTGCCGTAAGGATGCCCCGGAGGTGGTCCGTCTGTATGATACTTACCGTCAGTATGGTATTGAGTTTCTCGGCATTTCGATGGACACTGATGTGGAAGCCTGGAAGAATGCCATCGGGAAATATGGCATCACCTACCCGCAGGTGAGCGAACTGAAGAAGTTCAAGGAGACCGACATTGCCAAGGCTTACGGCATCACGTGGATACCCTCGATGGTGGTCATAGGACCCGATGGGCAAGTCAAGCTCTCTACAGTACTGACATATAAGGTAGATAAATACCTGAAGGAACTGACAACGGGCGGCTATGCCGGTCCGGGAAAAGGAGAGACCGTCGCCATCGACGGTGATCACGGACGGTTGAAAGCCATCATCCAGAAGCCGGCACTGCAGCAGGGCGAGAAATGCCCGATGGTAGTCTTCTGCCACGGCTTCGGCGGTTCGAAGGGCGGTCCGCTGTTCGAGCTTATTGCCGACACCTTACAGGCTCACGGCATCGCCAGTATCCGCTTCGACTTCAACGGCCACGGAGAGAGTGAGGGAGAGTTCAAGGACATGACCGTGCCCAACGAGATCGAGGATGCCAAGAAGGTGGTGGAGTACGTGAGCGATCTGAGATACGTGAGCTCATTAGCCATCGTGGGACATTCGCAGGGGGGTGTCGTCGCAGCGATGACAGCCGGACAACTGAGTGAGCAGCTGGGCGAGCCGGCCTTCAAGGCGGTGGCACTGATGGCCCCTGCCGCCGTGCTGCGCGACGATGCCATCCGTGGCAATACGATGGGTAAGCAGTATGATCCTTTCAATCCGGGCGAGTATATAGAACTGTGGGGCGGACTGAAGCTCGGCGGGAAGTATATCCGTACGGCCTTCAACCTGCCTATCTACGAGACGGCGGCGAAGTATCAGGGATCGGCACTCATCATCCACGGCACTGCCGACCGTGTGGTGCCTTACACCTACGGTGAGCGTTTCCACCAGATATGGCCCAAGAGCGAACTGGTCATCCAGGAATATTTCGACCACGGCTTCTCACAGAATATCTATCGCACCACCGACATCGTATCGGATTACCTGCTGAAACAACTGAAATAATCGGTTGCTTTGGACACTTTTTCGTCGGTTTTCCCCCGTTTGTCCGAACGATCGTGCTTTGTCCATTGTACTTTTTAAAGAATCAGCGATCATCCATTGCAGGTATTGAAAACTGCTATATCTTTGCAATAGAAACAACGACAGGATGCCTGTCAAAGTAAAAAAGATTATTAACAGTTTAAAAGATACGATTATGAAAGCAATGGAATTAACACCGATGGCAGTAGCCCGGTACGA
>JAEEZP010000169.1 GCA_016291915.1 Prevotella sp.
GCCGTATTGGCGGTGATATATATCACCTTAGCACCTTCCTTCAGTGTGCCGTCATTATTATAGGCTCCCACACCGTTAGAATAGTTGAAGTGAGCAAAGCCACTACGGTCGTGTGCCCTTACTTCCAGGTCGGAAGTGACAGATGCCGCTGCTTCCTGTTCATGACCATTTACCACGGGCACCACTTTCATCTGGTAGGTGCCGGCTTTCAATCCGGGCATGTCTGCTCGGCCATAAGACCCATAGTTGCGGACGAGTTCGTTGTCGAGTTGCTGATACTCGCTGTCTTTCTCACCTTTTATATATATATGATAGGCAGAAGCTCCTGGGTAGGGAGTCCATTTCACATAAGCGGTTTCGAACCACCCGCCTGCTTCGTTGATGGTGACATGGTCGGATTGGTTTTTCACAAAGGCAATCCCGCTGACGGAGCCTGTGTAAGAGATACTCTCGCCATTGGTCGGATATACGGTGATGACCTTGCCGTTGATATCTACCTTCTGTACTTCAGTGGTATTATAAGTATTAACAGCCCCTCCTTTAAGGGTGATATTCATCTTGTTTTGTGCAAATCCCAAGACAGTGATACACAATAAGATGGTTAAGGTGATTTTTCTCATGGGATTAACGTTTGATGAATTTTATAATCTGTTTTCCTGTCTTGATCAAGTAAATACCTCTTTTCAAAGAAGAGATATCCAAGATGGTAATACCCTCTGTAGCTATCGTGCGTTGGATGATCTTTCCGGTAGTGTCGTAGATGAAGACAGGAACGCCGGCTGCCACGCCTTCAATAACCAGTCGTCCGTCAACAGGTTGTTTCACACGGAAAGTCTGCAGTTGACGGATATCAGTAGTCCCATCATCAAACAGTCGGATGGTCACATCGCCCATATCAGTGGTTTGTGTACTGTTATCCTCGAAGAGCAGAATGACATTATCGCCACTGAACGTCAGTTGGACAACAGTTTTTTCCAGTGGTTGTCCATTGATAATAATCTCTTGCTGTGCATTGACATACAAGGTCGTTGACAGACAAAGGAAAAGGGTCAGAATTAATTTTTTCATATGTTTTAATAAAGGGGAGTTAAAAGGGAGTTAAAAGGACAATTGTTCTGCTAATGATGACACTCGTTGGGGACTGGTATGCGAAGCGGCCCTGTCCCCAATCAATTATCAATTGCCCTCGGCGCTTTTGTTCCTGCTCTGCAGAGCTAAAGCAAACTTTGCTCTGCATTCGCAAAATTATCAATTATCAATTATCAATTATCAATTTTACGGTCTGGTAGCGCGGAAACTCTCCATATTCTCGTATCTGCGGGCCATCAGTCGTTGATAGATATTACGCATCCATAAGTTGCGGCAGGCGATAAAGGAAATACCGATGAGCAGCATGACCAGGTATGTCATGTTCTCACTGAGGAATGTTCCGAAGACAAAGAGTAGGATGACAGGTCCGAACATCGCTCCCATCTCTGCAGCCACGGCAAACCAGTTACTCTCCACATTCCCTTTGCTCACCATCTTGGAGTTCAGAGGAGTGGTTTGCTTATTCCATACCGCCATCTGCATGAAGATGCAATATACCGGTCCGATACTGAAACATAGCATGGCAACGACGGCAAGTAGAGAATATTTTCCTGCAATGATAGTAGGAATCATGATGATGAATGGCAGGAAGTTCATGGCAGAGTAAAAGAAATACTTTGCGTGAAGCAGTTTCAGAATATTCTCTTTGTTCGTCATCAACAGGTCGATGTAGTTACCTTCAGCTCCCAGACCGCTACACAATGCCCTTGCTCCCATGAGGATAAAGACATAAACAATCCAGAACTTATTAGAGAACGAATCGCTGTAAAGATCGGTGAATGAAATAACGAGACTCAGAATCACGGTGAAGATAACAGAGAAGATGAATGAGTTACGTATATTCTTGTTACGCATAATACTTTTCACCTCCAGTTTGATGTACTCCCCAATGATGCCAAAACGGTCGAGCTGGTGGATCTCTGTCACGCTCTTCATGGCGGTATTCTTCGACATGGTTGTGTCAACCATCGTATAGTGATACTGCACTTTCCTGTTGATTATGAAGAAGATATACAGTAATACAAGTGCGCCGAGGTACGCTAAGATGTTTCCACGTGCAAAAGCCTCACCCAGGGGAGCAAAGATGTTGAACATCTTGTCAAAGTTTCCTGTGATGATCCATGGTAAGAAGAGTAGCCCATAGATGATAATAGGCGCAATCCACCAGAGTATATTACGGAGAATCATGGTCCTCCATAGCATATAATTCAGACTGTTGGCAATGATCAACAACTGGAAACCTATGACAAAGCCGATGCACGACCAGAAACCGTATGAGAAGAGCACGGACATGATGACATAAGGCACGGAGATGAAGAGCCATAACAGGTTGTTGGTACTCATCATCGCTGACAATATGAAACTCTCCACACAAGCATAGCGTGGGAGATTGAGAAGCAGGTAAGGCTTCACCAGTTGTGCAGGTGTCTGTTGTGCCAGAAAACGTATGAGGAAATCGGCCGTCAGCATGAAAGGCAGTAGTCCGAAGAAGAACTCTGCCCTGGTAGCGAACGACTGTTCATTGGCTATCAGTGACATCATGATAGCAATGAAGATCAGATATATCAGCATAAAACCGCCAAAGAAATAAATCACGTATTTAGCGGTCTTATTCTGTTCGTAACTTAAACTTCTCTTCTCAGAGAGTTTTACATGCTTACGTAATGTCTTGTAAATTTCAAGTCTGTTCATGGAAGATAAATTAACGTAAATCGATTACTTCTGCATCAGGGTATTTCTTTGCATTGAAGCGGAAAGTATCGTCGCCGAGATTCTTTTTCTGGAAATTACTGATCTTGATGGTTGACCATCCTTTATCTGTGCGCATCTTTACCTCTGTAGGTTGATATACCTTATTGATGGTGATATACATTTCTTTGATGGTCCGCTTCTGATTCTGGGCTTTCAGATGGACACGGTAGTTGGTCGCAACCTTCTGGCTGCTCAGGGTAAATCCATTCTTGTAGATATTGATAAAGGTATAGGGGTTGAGCGACTGCTGCTGTGCCTCGGTTGGAGTACTCACATTCACCTCATCCACCTTTTTGTTGTATGCCCACTGTGTTTTACCGTCAAACCAGATAATATACTGGCTGGTCTGTGCACAAAACTTATTTCCTTTGATGGCTATTGTGCCTGCCGCATCACCATATTTACCACTCATCGAGAACGAAGCAGTAGCACCTCCTTTGTGACCAACCACGGCAGCTGTCTTGTCTAAGATCTGTCTTGCCTGATTGTTTTGAGCTCCCATGGCTATACATGCAAGCATCAATAAACTCAATATATATAATCTTTTCATATGATTCCTTTTTATTCTTTTGACTCCCCAATGACTGTGAGGTTTAATCAGTGTTGTAACGATGCCAGTTTACTCTCCAGCGATGCCATGTCGGTGATCAGCACCTCACGCGGCTTACTTCCCTGGGCTTCACCTACGATACCCGCCTTCTCGAGTTGATCCATCAGACGACCGGCTCTGTTGTAACCAATAGAGAACCTACGCTGTATCATACTGGTGGAACCTTGCTGGGAACTGACAATGGCACGGGCTGCCTCATCGAACATCGGGTCGAGGTTAGCAACATCCATACTTCCACCACCACCGCTACCGCCGTCTTCTGCAGGAGGCTCGGGTAACTCCAGAGGCTCCAGAGGACCTGGCTGATGTTCAACATATTCGTTGATCCTTTCAATCTCCGGTGTGTCGATGAATGCACACTGTACACGGATGGGTTCTCCACCATTGCAGTAGAGCATATCACCACGGCCGATAAGCTGGTTGGCACCTGTCTGGTCGAGAATAGTCATAGAGTCGATACGGGCACCGACACGGAAGGCGATACGTCCAGGGAAGTTAGCTTTGATATTTCCCGTGATGATCTTCGTGGTCGGTCGCTGTGTGGCGATAACCATGTGGATACCTACGGCACGTGCTAACTGAGCGATACGGGCGATTGGCAACTCTATCTCCTTACCGGCAGTCATGATCAAATCACCGAACTCATCGATGATGACCACGATATACGGCATATATTCATGTCCGTCGGTAAGTTTCAGTTTATGCTCGATGAATTTCTTGTTGTATTCCTTAATGTTCCGGGTGCCGGCCAGTTTCAACAGATCATAGCGATGATCCATCAACCGACAGAGGGAGTTGAGTGTACGAATAACCTTCGTGACATTGGTGATGATAGCCTCCTCACTGTCTGTCTCATCAGGCACCTGTGCCATAAAGTGGTTAACAATAGGTGTATAAACGCTGAATTCCACCTTCTTCGGGTCAATAAGAACGAGTTTCAGCTCGTTAGGATGTTTCTTGTATAACAGTGATGTGATGATGGCATTGAGACCCACAGACTTACCTTGTCCGGTAGCACCTGCAACCAGCAGGTGAGGAATCTTTGCCAAGTCAACCATAAATACCTCATTGGTGATGGTTTTA
>JAEEZP010000170.1 GCA_016291915.1 Prevotella sp.
GCATGATCTTACCAGAGTCGGCAATATCCATGATCTGCTGCATGCTGACAGGATAGAGAGCCAATGCGGCACGCATCTCACCACTATCCACACGGCGCTTCAACTCACCGAGACCGCGGAGTCCACCCACGAAGTCGATTCTGTTGGAAGAGCGCAGATCCTTGATATTCAGGATCTCATCGAGGATCAGTCGACTGGAGATATCTACGTCGAGCACACCGATAGGATCGGTATTGTCGTAGGTTCCCTCCTTGGCATTGAGCGCATACCACTTACCGTCGAGGTAGAGAGAGAACTCATGCAGGTGAGCGGGCTTGTAGATCTCTGCGCCCTTCTCCTCTACAGTGAAGTTCTTGCTCAGCTTCTCGAGGAACTCCTCAGAAGAAAGACCGTTGAGATCCTTTACCACACGGTTGTAGTCGAGGATGGTCAACTCTGAAGCCTGGAAACAGACAGCCATGAAGTAGTTGTACTCCTCCTCACCCTTATGGTTAGGGTTCTGCTTCTGTTTCTCAGCACCTACGAGAGCTGCGGCGGCACTACGATGGTGACCGTCGGCGATATACAGACTCGGCATAGCCTTGAAAGCCTCTGTCACGGTCTGGATATCCTGATCGTCGGAGATGATCCACAACTGATGACGGAAACCGTCGATAGGAGCGATGAAGTCATACTCCGGTGTGGTGGCGGCATACCTCTTGATGAGGGCATCGAGCACGGCATTGTCTGGATAAGCGAAGAATACCGGTTCGATATTGGCGTTGTTCACACGCACATGCTTCATACGGTCCTCCTCCTTGTCACGACGTGTCAGCTCATGCTTCTTGATGACACCCGTCATATAGTCGTTCACGTAGGCACCCACCACGATACCATACTGCGTCTTACCGTTCATGGTCTGTGCGTAGATATAATACTGCTCCTTATCATCCTGCACCAGCCATCCCTTATCCTGGAATTTCTGGAAGTTCTCAGCAGCCTTCTCATACACACGGGGATCATACTCACTGGTACCTACCGGGAAGTCGATCTCCGGTTTGATGATATGATACAGACTCATCTCATTGTCACCAGCCTCAGCGCGAGCCTCTTCAGAGTCGAGCACATCGTAAGGTCTTGACTCCACCTTCTCCACCAACTCCTTCGGTGGACGAACACCCTTAAATGGTTTTACGATAGCCATAATTACAAGTTTGCTTTAATTTGGTCGATCAACTCCTGATACTCGGCATCCGTAAGATACACCTTACCGGGATTCATCTGGAATGTGCCGCCGTAGTCAGGACCATCCACATACTTAGGAGCCAAGTGGAAGTGCAGATGCGACAGTTTATCGCTGTATGCGCCATAGTTGATTTTCTCAGGGTTAAAGGCTTTCTGCATGGCGCGTGTTACACGTGCCACATCAGCCATGAAGGCATTACGGTCTTCGTCTGACAACTCATTGAGATCGTTGACATGGTCCTTATAAGCCACGAGACAACGTCCGCGGTAAGTCTGTTCCTTGAACAGGAATGCCCGGGAAACAGAGAGTTCGCAAATCTCGATCATCAGATCGTGCAACGTCTGATTATTGGTGCAATATAAGCACTGCTTGGGATCACTATGCATAATGGAAATGTTGAATGTTAATTGATAATTACTTGTTTACCTGGAACTTAGTACAACCATCCTTGAAATAGGCGTTGATCTGCTTGGCAGCGGCGATACCTGCATTGGTATTAGCCTCAGCGGTCTGAGCACCCATCTTCTTAGGTGTAGCGAAATAGCGACCTTCGAAAGCAGCAAAGTCAGCGTCTGCATCGGGCTTGATATCCGTGATATACTTCAGATCCTCACGCTCAGCCATCAGTTTGAGCAGCTCCGGTTCGTTGATCACCTCTTTACGAGCGGTATTCAGGAGGATACCACCCTTGTGCATCTTGTTCACCAGTGCATAGTTGATGCTCTGCTTGGTCTCAGGGGTAGCAGGGATATGCAGAGAGACAACATCACATGTCTCGAAGAGGGCATCCTGACTGTCAACGGCGTGAACACCGGCAGCCTCGATCACCTCTTTCGGACAGTAAGCATCGTAAGCATATACATCCATGCCGAAACCGCCCTTGGCGATGCGTGCGACGTTACGACCTACATTACCGAAAGCCAGAAGACCTAACTTCTTACCCATCAGCTCGGTACCTGCCTTGCCGTTGTAGAAGTTACGTACACCGTAAACGAGCAGTCCGCAGACCAACTCTGCCACAGCATTGGCATTCTGTCCGGGAGTATTCTCAGCAACGACATGATGAGCGGTAGCTGCTGCCAGGTCGATATTGTCATAACCGGCACCTGCACGTACCACGATCTTCAACTGATTGGCTGCGTCGAGCACCTCTGCATCCACCTTATCCGAACGGATAATCATAGCGTCAACATCCTTGACAGCCTCCAACAACTGTGCTTTCTCTGTGTATTTCTCGAGCAGTACCAGCTCATGACCGGCACCTTCCACCTCTGCGCGGATATCATTGACAGCTGCTGCTGCAAATGGTTTTTCTGTTGCAACTAAAACTTTCATACTTTTCTATATAAAAGGATTAATGATTAGCTTCAAACTCCTTCATGCAAGCAACGAGAGCCTCACAGCCTTCGATGGTCTGTGCATTGTAGCAAGATGCGCGGAAGCCACCTACTGAACGATGACCCTTCACACCTACCATACCCTTGGAAGTAGCAAACTCCATGAAGTCCTTCTCCAGATCCTTATACTCATCATTCATCACGAAGCAGAGGTTCATCACTGAGCGGTCTTCCTCAGCTACTGTACCACGGAACAGTTTGTTACGGTCGATCTCACCATAGATGATCTCAGCACGCTGCTGTGCCAGCTTATCCATAGCCTCAACACCACCCTGAGCCTTCATCCAACGGAGGTTCTCCAATGCGGTGTAGATAGGAACCACTGGAGGAGTATTGAACATTGAACCCTTCTCTACATGTGTACGATAGTCGAGCATGGTAGGAATCTGACGCTCTACCTGTCCCAGTGCATCGTTCTTGACAATCACGATGGTAACACCAGCCATTGAGAGGTTCTTCTGGGCACCGGCATAGATAGCATCATACTTGGCAACGTCAACAGGACGGCTGAAGATATCTGATGACATATCAGCGATCATGCGTACGGGAACATCCAGATCCTTACGGATTTCTGTACCGTAGATAGTGTTGTTAGTGGTAATATGCAGATAGTCTACGTCTGTAGGACATGTCCAATCCTTTGGAATGAAAGTATAGTTAGCATCTGCTGAAGAAGCCACTTCTATAACCTCACCAAACAACTTAGCCTCTTTCATTGCCTTCTTTGCCCAAACACCGGTGTTCAGGTAAGCAGCCTTTTTCTTCAGGAAGTTGTAAGGAATCATGCAGAATTCGAGAGAAGCACCACCACCAAGGAAGAGAACAGAATAACCTTCGGGCACCTGGAGCAACTCCTTAACCAAAGCCTCAGCCTCATCGATAACAGGCTGGAAATCCTTTGAACGGTGACTGATCTCTGCCAATGACAGACCGATACCATTGAAATCTAAAATAGCCTGTGCTGTCTTCTCAATCACTGAACGGTCGAGAATACATGGGCCAGCATTAAAATTATACTTTTTCATGTTTGTTAAATTATTAAAAACTGTTATATAATAATGTGTATTTAAATTCTTTTACGTTTGCAAACTTAGTCAAAATGTTCGAGAGCACCAAATATTTTATCAAGAATAATAGGGTTTTAATGAATTTTAGAAAGCCGTAGCTTACTATTTGACAATTTCAACGACCGTTTTAACTTTTTTTATCCTTTCGCCGTTTGTTTGCCGCAACACTTGTCTGACAATCTCCTTTCTGACGGCCACGTAGGAATAACGCTCTTTCACATCAATTCTTCCGATATCCTCTTTTGAGGCACCACCGATCTTACAGAGGAATCCCACGATATCACCCTTGGAAATCTTATCCTGTTTACCCTTGCCGATATACAGCGTCACCATACGTGGGGGTACCGGTAACGGCAGTTGTTCCTCCGGGGGTAACTGATACTCGGCAGGATCTCCCACGACATATTCCGGCAAATCCTCTCCGGGCCCTAAGATGAAGTAGGAATTACCCGTAGCATCCCAACGGGCCGTCCTACCTACCCTATGCACATATCCGTCTTCTCCCAACGGCAGTTGGTAATGGATGATATGACGGATATCGGGAATATCCAAACCACGAGAGGCTAAGTCGGTGCATACCAGAATATTAGCAGAACCATTGGAAAACTTATAGAGAGCATCTTCACGCTCTTTCTGCTCTAACCCGCCATGGAAAACACTGACGGTAAAACCATTGTCTTTCAGGAAAGAGGCGGTGCGCTCCACACTCTCACGGTAGTTCAGGAACACCACACTACTCTCATCTCCCACGGTGCGTAACAAGGCAGATAAGGTTTCCAGTTTATCTTTTGAAGCACTGCGTACCTGGTAGATGGTCACACGTTCCGACACCTGGTCATCATCCTTGAGAAAGACTATGCGCCTGACATTGTTCATCCGCACGAAATGGGGTATCTCAGGAGCATCCGTGGCTGACAAAAGGATATGTTGCTTGACTCTTTTGAGTTTCTGTAATATACTGCTCATCTCATCCCGGAAGCCCATCTCCAAGCATTTGTCAAACTCATCGATCACCACATATTTAATAAACGATGCGATGATGTTATGTTTGGCAAGATGGTCGTTCAGTCTTCCAGGGGTCGCAAAGACTATCTGGGGCTGTACCTCCCGCATCTGCCGATGCTCATCCATCGTGGCACGACCACCATAGAGCGCCATGGAACGCAGTCCGCTACCCATATCCTGCAACACGGTCTGCGACTGCAGGGCCAGTTCTCTTCCGGGCACGATGACCACAGCCTGCACCTGGTCGAAGGTAGCATCAATCTTTTGTATGAGTGGCAAGAGGTAAGCGAAAGTTTTTCCTGAACCTGTCGGGGAAAGGATGACAACATCATCATTACTCTCCTGTATGGTCTTGATGGCAGTCTGCTGCATCTCATTGAGCGCCTCAATGCCTAACTTCGATAATATCTTTTTGAGCTCCATGGATGCAAAGGTACGATTTTTTTCTTATCTTCTTGTCTAATTAAAAAAAATTATGTATGTTTGCATGCAGAAAGAGGGGAAGAATGTCATTTCACTAAAGTGTCATGAATATTTTTTCTATTAATATAGTATTCATTAAAAACAAAAAGGATATGAAGAAATTAATGTTAACCATCGCTATGCTGTTCACCCTGACATTTGCGACAAGCATCAGTGCACAGGATATTCAGCAGGATCTGCTCACGAAGGAGCAGTTGAAGGCTCACAAGGCTGCAGAGAAAGCTATCAAGAAGATTGAGAAGACCAAGGCCGACGCTATCAAGAAAGCAAAGGCGGCTGAGAAGGCAGCTGCGAAAGCTAAGAGTTTGGAAAAGAAATACAAAGATGCTGTAGATAAGGCTGAGAAAGCTGAGAAAGCTGCCAAGAAGGCTCAGGAAGCAGCCGATAAGGCAGTAGAAGCAGCACAGAAAGACTAAAACACTGATGAGCGCTACGGCGCTCATCTCTTATAACACATGATTTATCCAAAGACATTCGAACAAAAGATCGGGTTCGATAAGATACGTGTGCTGCTAAAAGAACGATGTCTGTGTACGCTCGGTAAAGAGGAGACCGACAATATCTCTTTCTCCGATGATCCGGACATCATCAATGAATGGCAGCAACAAACCAGGGAATTCAGACGCCTGAAGGCTACCAACGATGATTTCCCCATGCAGTATTTCTTTGATATGCGTCCGGCCGTGGCCCGTCTGCGGTTGGAAGGCACGCATATTGAAGAAGGTGAATTGTTTGACCTTCGCCGGTCGTTGGAGACCATCTATCAGATTGTCAAATATCTGCGTGGGAAGCAAAAGCCGGAAGATGACTTATCTGTTGAGGATAACGAAGAAGATTCTTTGTCGTCAACACCCTATCATGCCTTATATCGTCTGACCGAGGAGGTTGTCACCTTCCCCCAACTCATCCGCCGTATCGATGCTATCTTGGATAAATACGGAAAGATAAAAGACACCGCCTCACCCACCCTTCATGAGATTCGTCAGGAACTGGCAAAGACGGAAGGTTCCATATCACGGATACTCAACGGCATTCTCCGTAGGGCACAGTCGGAAGGACACGTGGAGAAAGATGTGACGCCCGCCATACGTGACGGTCGTCTGGTGATACCGGTAGCCCCTGCCATGAAAAAGAAGATCAAGGGTATCGTACATGATGAGTCGGCAACGGGTAAGACCGTCTTCATAGAGCCCACAGAAGTGGTGGAGGCAAACAACCGCATACGTGAGCTGGAAGCAGAGGAACGCCGTGAGATCATCCGTATCCTCACCGACTTCTCCAATGAGCTCCGTCCCCATGTCTGTGATATCCTCCAGTCATATGTTTTCCTCGGAAAGATCGACTTGATACAGGCAAAGGCACAGTTGGCGGAGTATATCCATGCCTACGAGCCCGTGGTGGGTATGTTTGCCTACCTCGACTGGATACAGGCTGTTCACCCGCTGTTACGTATCTCTTTGGAGAAACAAGGAAAGAAAGTGGTGCCCCTTGACATCACCCTGACGCGCGAGAAACGTATTCTGATCATCTCCGGTCCGAATGCCGGCGGTAAGTCTGTCTGTCTGAAGACCACCGGACTCCTGCAATATATGTTGCAATGCGGTCTTTCAGTGCCTATGAGTGAACGTTCGAAGACCGGCATCTTCCAACATATCCTCATCGATATCGGTGATGAGCAAAGCATTGAGAACGACCTCAGTACCTATTCGAGTCATCTGCTGAACATGAAGAATATGATGAAGGCAGCCAACCAGAACAGTCTGATTCTCATTGATGAGTTCGGGACGGGTACTGAGCCACGCATCGGTGGGGCTATCGCTGAGAGTGTGCTCAACCAATTCTGTAAGAAAGAGACATGGGGGATCATCACGACCCATTACCAGAACCTGAAGCAGATGGCCGACACCCATCCGATTATCGCCAACGGAGCCATGCTCTACGACCGTAACCAGATGCAGCCTCTGTTCCAACTGCAGATCGGGCAGCCCGGCAGTTCGTTTGCCATTGAGATTGCCCGTAAGATCGGGCTCCCCGAGGATGTCATCAAGGAAGCCAGTGAGATCGTCGGCACTGATTACGTGCAGAGTGACAAATACTTACAGGATATCGTAAGAGATAAGCGTTATTGGGAGAACAAACGTCAGAATATCCATCAGCACGAGAAACAGATGCAGTCCACCATCGCCCGTTATGAGTCGGAGGTGGAGAAGGTTGACCAGGAGCGCAAGGAGATTCTCCGCAAGGCTAAAGAGGAGGCTGAAGAACTGCTTCGTGAGAGCAACCGTCGTATAGAGAATGCTATCCGGGAGATAAAAGAGTCGCAGGCCGCCAAGGAAGAAACCCGTCGTATCCGTGAGGAGTTGACCACTTTCCGCAAGGAAGTTGCCGAGGTGGATACCACTGCCGATGACGAGATGATAGCCAAGAAGATCCGGCAGATACAAGAACGTCATGAGCGGAAGGCTAAACGTAAGCAAGAAAAACTGAAAAAACAGGAAGAGCAGTCGAAGACGCCACAGGCTGCTGTGGTCAAAGACACTCCTGAGACACTGAAAGCAGGGCAGACCGTCCGTATCAAAGGGTTATCATCGGTAGGAAAGATAGAAAAGATTCAAGGCAAGATGGCTACGGTCATCTTCGGAGATATGCGTACCACCATGCGCAGTGACCGTCTGGAACCTGCCGAAGCACCTAAGAGAGAAGAGTCGAAGACACTGGCAGTGCCTGTGAGCCGTCAGACACGTGAGACGATTGATGAACGGAAGTTACAATTCAAGCAAGATCTTGACGTCAGAGGAATGCGCGGTGATGAAGCTATCAATGCCGTCACCTATTTCATTGATGATGCTATACTGCTGGGAATGAACAGGGTAAGAATCCTACATGGCACAGGCAGCGGTATCCTTCGCAGTCTTATACGGCAATATCTTGCCACTGTTCCTAATGTCACTCATTTCCAAGACGAACATGTACAGTTCGGCGGTCATGGCATAACCGTGGTAGATATAGGATAAGCATTCACATACTGACAAAAAAGAAAAAGATGCCTCCCCGAAAGGAGACATCTTTTTAATGTGTGTTTTCTCGTAACTTGAGCCTCTTGTCGGATTAAATATCATGAGCGGTAGAAAGATGTTTTAGACCTCACTCTCTTGTTCTCTTTTTTGGAGGCGGTTACGGGATTCTATTTCTTACTGCCTGCATAGCTTTCTTGTATTCCGGTCCGCATGTCTTTATTGCTACATTGAGGTCGATAATCCAATCCTCCAGTTGGAGTTTGAAACAAAACTTGGCATCAGAGTATCCAATGCCGTTGAGCCGTTTGTATATCATGATAAGCATGGCCGTGATGAGCGTCATGTATAGTATGACCTTGATGCCGTTGTCGCTTGTGGAGAGGAAATGCGAGAAGCTGAGCTCCTGCTTGAGAAAACGGTAGAATACTTCAATATCCCACCTCCTTCTGTATGTCTCGGCTATTTCCTGTGGCGTTAGACAGAGTTCTCCCGTGGCATTGGTGACATTGGTAATGAAGTACACATCCTGTTCGACCTTCTTGAAGTTGGCTCTCCCGGACGGTTTCCTCATGGTGTTTTTTCTTTCCTTGAACGTGGCCTTCACCACACGGAACTCCTGTGAATCTTCCTCGTGCCCCCTATTGTAAAGGTGTACTATCACGTCATCCGTGAGTTCCATCTTACCCAGGTCTCTGTCCGTTTCATCCGTCATAAGGCTGCGGACCACCTTCATTTTCCTGTTGGTGTTGATGCGGCCGACGAACACGGCATCAGCCTGGCTTACCTTCTTGTAGCTGTCCAGTGCCGTGAGACCACGGTCAAAGACGTACAGGTTCTGATGGTTCTTGTCTTTCTTGATAAGTCCCTCCAGGACCTTGGGCATGGCCTTGTCCTCACTCAGGTAGGTCGGCTCGGAGAGTACCTCAGCCAGCTTGGCTGCAAATCCGTCATAGGCCATCGTGTACTTGATCTGCCTGCGGTCATCCTTCCCCTCCGATTTGCGCCCGACGGTAAAGCCCTGCTTCAGTTTGTTGCAGGTCTCGGCCACCATGGAACTGTCAATTCGGACAAGGTACATGTCGCTTATCTCCTTCTCCGTGTAGAGCGAAGACAACTTATTGTAAATCAACTCGTAAGCCTGCTCGAAGAAATCAAGGCCTATCGTTGACAGGCGTGTGGATATGGAACTGCGTGTGACCTTCATGTCAACGGAGAAGTTGAACAGGGACTTGAACTGCTGGCTGGAAAATACGGTCTCCAACTTACGTTGGCTCAGACGATCGGCACACAGAAAAGCATACACCAGAAGATAGAACAGACGCTCTCCTTTGAGCACTTTGGCGCAATAGTCAACCTTCGTGTCCCTGGCAAGCTTGGCCAGCAACTCGTCAGGGATCAGCCGCAGGACGGACGGCGCACTCACTTTTAACTTGTCTAACTGCATAACTTTACCATTTGGCTCGTAAAACTGATGCAAAGGTAGGCTGTTGGCGACAAAAATGCAATAGCGGTTAGCATTGTTTAACCCACCTTCCCAAAAACC
>JAEEZP010000015.1 GCA_016291915.1 Prevotella sp.
GATATCGAGATGCGTACGAAAGGTACCGGTATACCTAACTTTGTTGCTTACCGTACTGACCGTAAGGTGATCTATGACGAGGTGATTCTTCCGGATGCTGAGGCTGCTACCAAACTGCTGCCTATCAATCCATTGAACGGACAGGTGGGCCGTGCTACCAAGAAGGCTGCCTATGGTATCTTGGCACGTACCTATCTGGCACGCGCACAGTATGAGACTGACGGCAGTGCTGAGCAGAAAGCATTCTATCAGAAAGCATACGAGGCTGCCAAATATGTGATGGATCATAAGAGCGAGTTAGGTATCGCTACTTATGCCACCTATGATGAGATCTGGCAGGCTAAGAACAACAAGAGTAATACAGAGTACATGTGGGTGGTGACACACTCTTCTAACTCTACGCTGAACCCCCAGAAGAATAACCCCAACCGTCTGCACATGTACTGGTCACCCCGTCTGCTTAATATGGCTGGCTTGACAAATAATGCAAGCAAACCTTTAGCATGGCAGAACCCGCGTGAGAGTATTCTGATGTGTCCGAGCTATTATCTGCTGAACCTCTATAAGGACTGGGATATCCGTTATGACGTGCTCTTCCAGGAGGAATTCGTAGAGAGTAACACCTCTTACACCTGGGCTAAGGATATGGCCGACCTTTATACAAAACAGGCTGCAGACAATGCTGCTCAGGCGGCTGAAGCTGATGCCATCTCCGCTGAGTTGGTAGGCAAGACGGTGAAGGAAGGTGACCCCGTGCTGCGTTTCACTCGTCAGCGGGTAAGCTTCGAGGAGAAGATGGCGGCTGCTAAGAAGGGTATCGCTATCGTAGATTTCGACGATATCTTTACTCCTGAGAATATCGACGGACAGACCGTTTACCGCTATCGTAAACTCGCTGAGTCTTCACAGAACATTTACCGTTCTTATCCGAAGTTCAACAAGTATCGTATCTGGGACGGTCTTGGGACAAATACCAAATTGTTGCCCGATCCGACATCACAGGCTGGCTTTGCTGATGTTCCTGTGATGCGCTATGCAGAGATGCCATTGATCGCCGCTGAGTGTCAGATCGGTTTGGGTAATGCCAGTGAGGCTGCCAGCATCATCAACCGTGAGATCCGTAATGCACGTGTAGTGAAGCCTGGTCACAACCTGAGTGAAGCACAGGTAAGTGCCAGCGACATGACCATCGAGTGGATCCTCGAGGAGCGTGCCCGTGAGTTGTGTGGTGAGTGGCTGCGTTGGTTCGACCTGAAGCGTACCAAGACATTGGTATCTTACAAGCGCATTCATAATCCTGCGACCAACGGTGATAACCCTGTATCAGAAACCAATTATCTGTGGCCTATCCCCACATCATTCCTCGACAAACTCGAGAATGCTGAGGAGTTTGGACAGAACCCGGGTTATAACCCCTATACTCGTGCTAACTAATCGTTATTCTCAAATACCAACAAACCCCTACTCGCAAGAGCAGGGGTTTGTTAGTATTTATAGCCCATCCTTACCTTATTCAAACACAAGGTTGCCAACACCTGCATCGAAAGTCAGATAACCATATTCTTCCCTGTTGTCCCTTATTAGTTTATTCTCGATACGGTAGTTATTAAGGCTGATATAATCTTTCCATTCCTTGGGTAAGCACAGTGTGTCGATATAGGCATCTTTAAACTGCCTGGAATAGGGAGAACGGATTGTTGACGGTATGTGCAGATAGCCAATGTGTGAATGACCGAAGGCGAAAGTTCCCAACTCTTTCACAGTTGTCGGTATCTGTACACTTGGGAGATCACATTGGGCAAAAACACATCCGTTAGAGCTTTTGTCATGAATGCTGTTACCGATATAGAGCAGTCCGTCGGGCAACTCAAAACGCTCTTTCACCTTTAAATATCTGATCACATCATCTGCAAAACCCTTCACCCCCTTGGGAATGATGAGATGCCTGATAGATCTTTCTTCTATGTAACCATGCAGGGCAAAGGGTTCTTCCTTCTTTGTTACAATAATAGGGTTGTCCTCTGACGGCCTGAACTCGGTAAGCATTCCGTCTTTGTCAATACGGAACAATCCCGACTCGCTCTCCAAAATGTTCTTATGAAAGAATGATGTAAACATATCTCTTCGGTTTTAGCTGTTTATTTCATGATTATATCCCTCTCTCGGCCCAGTCGCCTCTGTCTAAGTTGCGGTAGCCGATGGCTTCGGCGATATGCTGGCTTAGGACTTTCTCGGAATTGTCTAAGTCGGCTATCGTTCTTGCCACCTTCAAGATACGGCTATAAGCCCTGGCTGACAGTTTCAATCTTTCCATAGCCCTGCGTAACATATCCATAGACGACGCATCCGGCTCGGCAAACTGATGGATCATCCGTTCGGTCATCATCGCATTACAGTGAATACCTTTGTAGGGCTTGAATCGCTCTTCCTGAATCTTACGCGCTCTGATGACACGCTCACGAATGGTGGCCGATGATTCACCAGGCTGCATCTTCGAGAGTTCTGCGAAGGGTACTGCCCGAATCTCACAATGGATGTCTATACGATCTAATAAAGGCCCACTGATCTTGTTCATATACCGTTGTATCTGCCCGGGCATACAGACACATTGATGGGTAGGATCACCATAATATCCACAGGGACAAGGGTTCATGCTCGCCACAAACATAAAAGAACAGGGATATTCCAAGGTGTATTTTGCACGACTGATGGTGATCTTCCGGTCTTCCAGCGGTTGGCGTAACACTTCTAAGGTCATCTTATTAAACTCAGGTAGCTCATCCAGAAAGAGCACCCCATTATGGGCCAGGCTGATCTCCCCTGGTTGTGGATTACCGCCGCCACCCACTAATGCCACTTGCGATATGGTATGATGGGGTGATCGGAAGGGTCGTTGATAGATTAGGCTCATGTCCCTGCCCATCTTTCCTGCTACAGAATGTATCTGTGTGGTTTCCAGACTCTCAGCCAATGAAAGGGGAGGAAGGATGCTCGGTAAACGTTTGGCCATCATACTCTTACCACTTCCCGGCGGACCGATCATGATCAGGTTATGTCCTCCGGAAGCCGCCACCTCCATGGCCCGCTTCACATTTTCTTGTCCTCGTACGTCAGAGAAGTCAAGGTCCATCTGACTCTGCTGTTCATAAAACACCTTCCGGGTATCGATGACCGTCGGCTCAAAATGTGCTGACCCATTGAAGAACTGAATGACGTCACAGAGGTTATCCATGCCAAAGACCTGCAGCCGGTTAACGACAGCCGCTTCTTTCACATTCTGTTGAGGGACGATCAGTCCCTTAAACTGTTCTTTCCTTGCCCGGATGGCGATGGGTAAGGCACCACGTATGGGGAGAAGCCTACCGTCAAGTCCTAATTCTCCCACCATCATATATTCATGCAAGTGGTCTGGGATGACCTTCTCGTTGGCAGCCATGATGGCAATGGCAAGCGGCAGGTCATATCCGCTTCCCTCTTTTCTGATATCAGCGGGGGAGAGGTTTACGGTGATATCTGCCACAGGAAACTTATACCCGTTGTTTTGTAAGGCAGCGGCAATACGGTCACGACTTTCCTTGACAGCATTGTCAGGCAATCCTGTAAGATGAAACAAGACCCCTCGGGTCATGCTTACTTCGATGGTTACGGTGGTTACGTCTAAGCCGTTGACGGCCGCGCAGAATGTTTTTACTAGCATAAGAATTAGATTAAAGATGTATGTGTTTTTACTTAAGTGTCCTTCTTATCGTCTCTTCGAGCTCATCGGCATTCATCGTTCTTGCCAAGATTCGACCGCCCTTACTGACGAGGATATTGTCGGGAACCGTTCGTATGCCTAATTTCTGAATCAACTGACTCTCAAAGACTTGTTCGTCACAGATTGTCTGATATTTCAAAGAGTCCCGCTGGATATACCGCTCACATTCTTTCTTGCTGGCATCCATATTGATGGCAAGGACTTTCAGTTTGTTGCCATATTCCACCTTCCATCTCTTTACCCTGCGGTGGATATCCTGACTGTCATAACTCCAGGTGGCCCAAACATAGATCAAAGCGACCTCCCCCTTCATGTCTGCATCAGATACGAATTTCCCTTTCACATCGTAGGCAGAGAAGGCGGGAAGCTTGATGTCAATCGATGCGTTCTTCAGACTCTTCATCTGCTGTATGAGTTGGTTGAGTTCACCGTTCTTCGGTTGTTTCTCCGTCATCAGCTTCAGCAAACGGTCGGCTGTCGAATAGTCGGGTTTTGCTGTCTGTAGGAAGTTTTTCTTCAGGAGATAGACGCTCACGGGAGAACCGGCATGGTCGGCAATAAACACCTCCGTATGTTTAAGCACTTCCGGTGGTGTGTCGTTGATGATCATCTTACGGTATTTGTTCATCAACTCGTTTTCGGCCGTTCCTTTCACGGTGAGTTCTTTGAGGTGAGAGGCATCAGCCTTCACATCGACACTCTTACCGGGAATGGCAAAGATCGGTTGTTCGGTATAATTGGGGAAGACGAGGATGAGCGTACCTTCTTTTTGACAAGGTAGCTCATGGGAGAATCGTCCGCCGTTGATCTTGATGGTATCGATACCATTGATAACCTTGTCAGGACTGTATACATACAACTCACCCTGGTTAAGGTTGAGGAATCGTCCTTCTATCTTGAAACGGTCACTACGTGTACCGCAAGACACCAATACCAGGGTGAGTGTGATGATATACAGGAATCGCTTCATACGAAGAGAGTATTCACGATTACTTGCTGACGTTGATCAACTCAAGATCTTTTGCTGCGTAAGATGCAAGAGAAGAGTCTTTCTGGATAGCCTTCTTCAGGAAGTCGGCAGCCAGACTGTTGTTACCCTGACGGGCACAGTTGATAGCCTGCAGATACTCAGTCATGGCATCTCTTTCTTTTACGTTGTTCAGCACAACAGCTGCTGTGGCATAATTCTTATTGAGGATCTCTGCCAATGCGGCTGAGTTGTTGAAAGAGTTCTTCAGATAGTCGGCAGCTGCTGCGTAGTTACCCTTTGCAAGACTCAGGTTGCCAAGCACGTCATTAAGACCGTTAGCACCTGTTGCCTGGGCGATATAGTTCTCTGCTGTTGCCACATCACCACTCTGGAGAGCCATCAGACCAAGGTTGGCATTAGCCTCGGGAGCCTTGCTGTAGGTACGGAAGGTCTTCTGGATGTATTCCTTAGCAACATCATTGTTACCCTTGGCGAATTCCATGGCAGCAATGTTGTTGATAGGACGATAGTCACGGGGATAGAGGTCAGCGGCCTTCTTGTATATCTCCTCTTTCTTGTTTGCATCCTCAACCAAGGTAGCGGCATAGAGCAGCTCGTCGGCAGACAACTTAGTAGGATCGTCAACATACTGTGCGAGGATCTGCTGATCACTGCGACCAACGGTCTCGTAGTTGATGATCATACGACTGCGGCGGAGCTCAGGAAGGATACCGTCTGCCAACTCACGGAAACCGGCTGACATGTTACGGATCTGCTGCTCACGCTCTGCCGGGTCCTTATACATAGAGAGCACGCGGAGGATCACATCCTTATCCTGGATATTACTTGCCTGAACGAGCTTCTGGAAACCATCCCAGTCCTCGGCAGTGTACTTGGCATTGATGTCGGCATTCACCTGAGTGTTCTTCAACTGCTGCTGAACATAGTCGCTGGTCACATTCTGACGTTTGCTGGCCAGTTTCTCGTTGAAGTCGAAATTACCTTCCGGAGAAGCATAACCTAATACCTCTACATCCTTGATGTTCAAAGCCTCACGCTCACGGTTGATCTTCTTAAGCATCTCAACGAACTCAGTCACGGAGTTGCTCTTCAGCTCACTCTTGCGAAGGTTAGCCTGGTTGATGAGGAATCTCACCTGTGCCTCTTGCTTCTGTGCCTTTACACGCTGGAAGCTATCGGGAGCAATACATCCGCCACCATTGGTGAGCAGTCTTCTGTACAACTCAGGAGTTGCCAAAACACCGGAAGCCACCTTCACGGAAGGAACGGTTACATTCTTCTTTCCAACTTTTGCCTTAAAGGTAAGATAAAGATCTGACTTCAACATAGGATCAACATAGGTGAAGCTTGTTCTCATGGTGTAGTTGCCACCCACCTTATAAGAAATAGTCTGACCGTTACCCATCACCTTCTCACCTTGGAAGGTAGCGCCCTGACTCTGGTAAACATCACCATTGCTGCAACGCAGTTCTGGAACGACGTTGACAACAGCCTTCTTCTTCATGTATTTCTCTGGGAACTTACCATTAATAGTGGCAGGTACCTTACCGGCATGTGCCTCCAGAGGGTTAGGAACAACATTGAAATTGTCTGCAGACAGCTCGCCCAACTTTGATGAGCAGGATGTCATTAAAAATAAAGCAAATGCTGAAATGATAAAGATTAAATTCTTTTGCATAATATTAAAGATTTTGGAAGTGCCGCGAGCGGGACTCGAACCCGCACAGCCATCACTGGCCAAGGGATTTTAAGTCCCTCGTGTCTACCAATTCCACCATTGCGGCTTAGGTGAGCGGAAAACGGGACTCGGACCCGCGACCCCAACCTTGGCAAGGTTGTGCTCTACCAACTGAGCTATTTCCGCAAAACATGTGTTTTCAAAAATCGGATGCAAAGATAACGCTATTTCTCTGAATCACCAAACAATTTGCACATTTTAATATTAAAGAAGGTCAGTTATTGACGGTCAAGATGCACAAAGGCACACTTTGCAGCAGTGTGACGTTTTTTAGTTATTCATTCGTTTTCATCTCTTGCGTGGGATATTTACGGTGGAACCACCAGATAACGAATGCCAATATCAGGAGGCTCACAGCGAGGATGATGGTTTTCGGAGCAATGTCCAGACTGGCGTATGTGTTGTCGACGGCATCGGGTAACAGCAGCACTGCGGAGTTGTTTGTTACATGGAGTACGATGCCCGGCAGGAGGCTTCCTGTGCGCCAGCACAACCAACCTAACAGCACACCGTAGAGTGTGCCGTAAACCATTTGCGAGGGATTCATGTGTATTGCCCCGAAGATAACCGCCTGCAGGACAATGGCAATAACGGGCCGACGTGGCATCATTCTCAGCAATGCTCCTAGGATGGCTCCTCTGCACAGTAGCTCCTCGGCTATGGGTGAAAGAAGACCCGTGTCGATGAAACCTATCTTGCCACCGGTCATATTCTCAAACTCTGTGTCGGAGATGTTACTGGGTACCTCGAAAAGATCCACGAGAAAGTCTTCGGGGTAGTACCATCCCACAAACAGTATCATGCTCATGGCAATGACCGCCCAAACGTCGGTATGCTGTATGCGCCCCAAGCTGAGCCTTGCCCATCGACGCCAGAGGAACACGATGATGTTGAGCGCCGTGCCCAACACCAAACCTGTCGTCATATAAGGCGTTGCCCATAACTCGTCGTCACTCATCGTGACTCCCTGCAGTCTGTTAGACACCACTTCAATGACGGCAATGATGGTGACCGGCGCTACCAGCAGGAATCCATATACCAGCAGGTATTTTATGATATTCAGACTCTCTCTCCTCATCGCTCCTTAATAGTAGTCTTATTTCTTCCCCAGTCTTTCGATGGCGCGGCGGATGGTGGGCGAGAGGGCAGGGATGTTGTGGCTGGTGGCATAGGACTCGAGCCGGTTGAGTGACATCAGGGCCTTA
>JAEEZP010000171.1 GCA_016291915.1 Prevotella sp.
GAGGCTTATGAAGACCCGGAGACTTATTTCGGTGACATGATCGTCGACATCGTGAAAAACTCTATCAGTCGTGTGCCGGAAGAGGTGATGAACCAGTTCTATGCCTTCAGCAAGGATTACTATGGTAATGATGTCGAAGGAAGTCTTACCGATCAGGAAGTGTGGGATCTCGGTATGTTCTATTATATAGAAGACGACTGGTGGGGCAACTCTTTCTATTATGAGTCGACAGACCTCTCCCTCTGGTTGGAGTCGGTGCTGACCATGTCACCATCTGAGTTTGAGGCAGAATACGGCTCTTCGAGTGTCATGATGGAGAAATATACCCTTCTGCGCGAGATTATCCTGAACCAGGGTTTTGAAATATAATAAATGACTATTGACAAACGATTGAAAAGCAATGAACAACATGAATATCTTTAAAAGGATGAAGATAGCAAGCATATACGTCGTGCTTCTTCTGTTTTCCCCCGTCGTCTTGGTCTCTTGTGGTGATGACGAAGAGACGATACCTGTTGTCACCCCCACAGCCACAGGAACCATGACCGATAACGATGGTAATGAATACAGGTGGGTACGTATAGGCAACCTCGATTGGATGGCTGAGAGTTCAAGGGCGGGAGAACCATGGTATGATCAGAGTTATCTTGCAGAGAATGGCATAGAGTATGATTTCTATACCCGTGATGATGAAGAGGCCGAGCAGCGTCTGCAGTTACTCGGCAACTACTATACCTACTATCAGGCACTCGAGAACTGTCCTGAGGGATGGCGCCTGCCTACGGACGACGACTGGAAACAGTTGGAAATGGCTCTCGGCATGAGTAAGGAAGAAGCCGACAAGACAGGATGGAGAACAGGAGCAGCCTCTTTGCTCACACAAGGAACAGAGGGGACTGGCCTGAACTTCGGCTATGCCGGACAACTGGCTTCCTATAGTGCGGCAAGCATCAGTGAGTATCATATTGGTGACTATGGCTACTTCTGGTCGTCGACCATTGATCCTGACGCAGCCTACGAGAGTGCCTTTATCCGTAAGATAACACCTGCACAACCTAATAAGGTGCAGCGTGTCTCAACCATGACGAGCTATAGGTACATCTCTGTACGCTACTGTCGTGATGCCAGATAATTACAGAACACAAAGATGATTTATTATAGGATGATTTATTATAGATTAATGATTAGGTTGTTATTAGCTGCCTGCCTGCTGCCGCTTTCGGCACAGGCACAGCTAATAAAAGGTCATATCCCCGGAGGGAAGCAGATGCGATGGGGTGGGATAGAGTACAGTCGTGACTTCGACTTCTTCCAACAGCAGATGCTGCCTTTCAACATGGATGAGAACGATAACTTTGTCTTCGATACGCAGTTGCCGGGGCAGTTCGGCATCGTAGGTGTCAATACAGACGGCAGATCGATCGATGTGGTGGTAGAGCGTGGCAAGACGATGACGGTCAATCTGGAAACCGTCAAAGATAAGAAAAGTGCCAAGTCTTACTCACGGTTGACCGTGACGGGCCCTAACAAAACGGCTACCGACTATCTGAACAGCGTCAACCGCGCTACCAGTATCACGGCTATCACGGGTTATGGACGACCTGAAGAGCGTGTAGGCAAAGAAGAGGGATTGCGTATCCTGGAGGAGACGATCACGCGGATGCGCAAGTCGTTGAAGAAGGTAAAACCGCAGGCTGCCCGTGATTTCATGAGTCGTTATACGGATATGCTTTACAACCATTACCGCTTAGAGATCCTGAGTGAGCACCGACATACCCATATCTATTGGCAATGGGGGAACGAGGATTACAAGAAGGTCATTACTGAGATTGATCCCAACGACCCTGTAGGATTGACATGGCGCTTGCCGCATCGATGGGTGTACAATCAGATAGACCCTATGTTGGCTAATCAAGCCGACCTCACCGACTATGCCCTGCGCTATATAGAGGTGATGCGCCCTGTCATTTCCGACAAGCAGGTGAAGCACTGTCTGCTGGATAATCTTGTTGATCGGGTCGTGTCACAGGGTAATCCCAAGGATGTGGACCGCTTCTGGAAACCCATTGCGGAATATGCTGCCGAAGACACAGAACTTCTCAATAAATACATGCCGAAGATAGAGGCGCTGAAGAATACACGAGCCGGCAAGATGGCTCCTGAACAGACCTTCAGCGATATCAACGGTAAACCGCATCAACTGAGTGAGCTGCGTGGCAAGGTGCTCTATATCGATGTGTGGGCCACGTGGTGCGTGCCCTGCAAGATGGAGATACCCCATTTCGCCCGAGTGGCCGAACACTACAAGGACAACCCCGCCATCCAGCTCGTCAGCATCAGCACCGACCGCGAGCGCGACCACGACAAGTGGCGCCAGATGATTGCCGACGAGAAACCTGCCTGGCCACAGTACGTGATGAACGATGCGGAGAGCGAGAAATTCTCTGCCGACTTCAACATCCAGTTCATTCCCCGTTTCATCATCATCAATGCCGATGGAAC
>JAEEZP010000016.1 GCA_016291915.1 Prevotella sp.
TCGTTCACTATAGGCCGTAATGTCTCATCGGCAATCAATAACTTAGCCGAAACATCTTTCATCATGAAGTTCAGTCGCTCCTGCGGATAGGTAGGGTCGAGGGGTTGGTAGCCGCAGCCTGCCTTGAGGATGCCCAACGAGGCTAATACCATCCACTCACAACGGGGTATCAGTACGGAGACGACATCCTCGTGCTTCAGTCCTTTAGAGGAGATGAGCGATGCCAACCGGTCGGTCAGCTCATCCACCTGTCGATAGGTGAACTGACAATCCTTATAGACAGCGGCCAGTTGATCAGGTGTCTGTCTTGCCTGTTTCCTGAAGAGCGATACAATTGTCTGACTGTCATCGTATGCCACATCTGTCTGATTGAAAGAGTCAAGCAACAACAGTTGTTCGTCAGATGTAATACGGATATCCCGCAACAGACGATTTGTATCCATCATCTGAGCCACCACCTGGTCAAAACTCTCTATCAACTGACGGATCAGTTCCCCGGAATACAGGTTGTCCATGTATTCAACATAAAGCTGGAATCCCTCGTTTGTCTGAAATACCTGGATGCTCAACGGATCGTAGGTGGCATGAGGGAACAGTCGGTCGAATATAGCGGGGTAACCGCCAACAACAAAGTCTTTTGTCAGATATCCTTGGTAGCAGAACATCGTCTGTGGGTGAAGGCCCAGCTCCTTAACGGCATCACCCAGTGTAAACAGATAATGCTGGCGGGTGCCAATAACCATCTCATCACCCTGCTGTAGTAAGTCGGCTACAGTATCCTCTTCTTTCAGGTGATAGTAATAAGGCACGGTCTGGACAAACATACCGACGGTCTTCATGAGTTCCTTACGGGGTCTGCCATGCCAGATTGTAGAGAACAACACCTGATCATCGGCATTGAAACGAGCCATCAGCAAGGCATAAGCCGCACACATATAGTTACTTACCTTTATCCCATGCTGTTTGCAGAAGGTCATCACCTCGTTCATGGGAGTCTTCAGTGGCAGGATGACACGTACAAACGAAGGCTCCTTACCTGCAAGGTCTGGATGCAAGATGGTCTCTACCTCCGGATCGGGGAAATGTTCCACATACCATTGACGATTCTCCTCCATGCGGTCACTATGGCGTAGGGCCTCCTCTTCCTCGGCATAGTCGAAAGCGGTCACTGGTTCCTCTGTAGTCCCCCCTCCATGGTAGATGCTCTCGATGTCGTTGAACAACGTACCGAATGTAGTGCCGTCGAATACCAGATGGTGACTCTGGAAAAGCAGGTATTTAGCAGTATTATCCTCATACAGGCAGATGCGGGTCAGTGGACTGCCATCAAAATGGAATGGTTTCCACAAACTGTCTTTCACCTTGTTGATATCATCGATCTTCTCGATGGGGATCTCCAGGGGTTCACTGCCGATAAACTGTTTCGGTACCCCTTCGTCATCGATAATGACACAACACTTCATATTGGGATGGGCCTCCACTGCTTGATGAATGGCCGTTTTTAATGCTTGTAAATCAACCTCTTTACTTAAAGTATAAAAAAACGGCTGGTCGTAAGTCATTTCGTCGGGATGTTGCATACACTCTGCAAAAATACCGAGTTGGCTCTGTGATAACCTAAACTGCTGTTTCATAGGATAATATGTTTATATTTTTCTTGTTTTGTTTGTAAAATTAGAAATATTTTTAGTTATCAGAGATAAAAAGAACATAGAACAATTTGGTCGTTAAGTTTTTTTAACCTTAAAACTTTCTCTCATTATTTATATTTAGCATTATATGCTATCATGTCTTTGGCAATTTTGATATTTTTGCACTTTAATAAAAAATGATAAATAGAGGATATTTACAAAAGGATGGTAATAAGTCTTGACAAAATAAAGAAAAGCCTTAAATGGATTATCAGTTCCAGGTTAGGTATTATCATCTGTGCTGCAGTACTCTTGGAACTGATAGGTATCGTGCAGTACTACTCCATGCGCAACGTACAGCGTGAGGGAGTCGTGCGACGTGTTAAGACGGAGCTGGCTTTGAAGTCACAGATGATTGCGCATACACTTGACAAGGCGGAAGCTACCATGCAGGAACATCTGTGGGATATACAAAATCATCTTGACAATGCCGATGAGATGTTCGACGTTACTAAGAGACTGATTGCCACCAACAATCAGATCGTTGGCGGATGCATTGCATTTGTTCCGTATTATTATCCTGAGAAAGGTCAGTATTTTGAACCATACGCTTATAAGGATGACGGACAGATATCAGTCACCCAGTTAGGGTCGGCCGAACATGACTATACCAAGCATCCGGCTTACAACATCGCACTGAATGAGAAACGTGCCTTTTGGAGTGACCCTTATGAATATATGGAAGACAGTCTGTCACGACTGACTACTTATACCTATCCCCTGACGGATGAGAAAGGTAAGGTGGTTGCACTCTGCGGTCTCGACATTGACTTGTCGTGGCTCAGTGACACTCTGAATGCTCGTCATGTCTTTCCTTCCTCTTTCGGACTGATGTTTAATGAGAAGGGACAGATGGTGGTGGAGCCACACAAAAAAAGAGATGGGGAAAACGATGTGAGTGAGATAATCGGTCTTATACAAAAAAGCCTGTCAGTCATAGCCTTTGAGGCGTCTGAACGCAGTAGGATCATCGATTTTACCGACGATAATAACAATCGCAAAGCTTGTATCTTCTTTACGATGCTGAGAAAAGAACCACACTGGATCCTGGCTACGGTAAACTATTATGATGAGGTTTACCAACCTGTAAAGCAACTGCGACTGCAGAACATGATCCTGATGCTTATCGGACTGTTGGTGCTTTTCTTTATCATCAACCGTTTTGTACGTAATGAGCGCAAACTTGAGGAAGCCGGTATCAAGCAGGCACGTATCAGCAGTGAGTTACAGATTGCGAACGGCATCCAGCAGGCGATGCTGCCCAAGGAGTTCCCTGCCTATCCGGAACGGAAGGATGTCGATATCTATGGTTCTCTCGTTCCCGCCAAGGAAGTGGGCGGTGACCTGTTCGACTTCTTTATCCGTGATGAGAAACTTTTCTTCTGTATCGGTGACGTATCCGGGAAAGGTGTGCCCTCTGCTATCGTCATGGCTATGGTACAGAAACTGTTCCGCGTTACGACAGCACATGAAACGAATCCTGCCTCGATCCTGGAAGAACTGAATAAAGAGCTGAGTCGTGATAATACCACCAACATGTTCATCACGTTCTTCCTCGGTATTCTCGACCTTCCCACGGGGCGTCTGCGTTATTGTAATGCCGGTCATGATCATCCCATTATCGTGGAATGTGGAAAAGAAGAAGGCGTACAGATCTTATCTGTCAAGGCACATCTGCCTTTAGGGGTAATCAGCGACTATAAGTATCTTAGTGAGGAATATGTTTTGCCTGATGAAGCTATCCTGTTCCTCTATACCGATGGACTCACCGAGGCAAAAGACACTCAGCGTCAGCAGTTTAAACTGCAAAGAGTTACAGATACCCTAACACATTGTACGCAACGCTCAGCGGTAAGTGCCCAGGAGTTGCTCACGATGATGACAGAGGAGGTGAACCGCTTCGTAGGAGATGCCGAACAGAGCGACGACCTTTCTATGTTGGCGATTGGATATCAGCGTCCTATCATCAAAGAAAAGGTGAACCAAAGCATTACCTTGCAGAATGATGTCACCCAGATTACACAACTGAACACCTTCGTCAAGCAGTTCCTGGCTCAGGCGGGCTTAGACAGAAAAGAAACACTACGGTTGCAGTTGGCGTTGGAGGAAGTGGTGGTCAATGTGATGAACTATGCCTATCCTCCCGAAAGCCATGGCGACATTATCGTAGAGGCCGCCTTGAATGAAAACCGTATCAAATTCACCATCAGTGACTCAGGCGCTGCTTTCGATCCTACCACGGAAGCCAGGAATGTGGATACTACCCTGTCGGCTGAAGAGCGGCCCATTGGCGGATTAGGTATTCTGTTGACACGAAAGTTGGTGGACTCCATCAATTATGAGCGCATCAACGGCCGTAATATACTTACGCTGCGTAAAATGATGCAGCATGAATAACAATATCAATGAATTATAATTATTATTTGGAAATATGAAAACAACTATTCAAGAAATCGAGGGAACAATCATCGCTACCTTATCCGGTGAACTCGACACCGCAGCAGCAATGGAAGTGGAAAAGACATTGCAACCTCTTTATGAGAGTGAGGGTCGTGATATCATTATCGATTGCACAGAACTGGAATATATCGCATCCAGTGGATTACGTATTCTGTTGAGCATCTTAAAGAAAGCCAAGGCACAAGGCAGCCGGCTGGTTCTGAAGAATGTCAATGAAGATATTCAGGAGGTATTCCGACTGACTGGTTTCAACAGTATCTTTGAGTTTGAGTAATTCTGTCGGAAAAGTATTCCTCTTTAAGTCGTTCCCGCATATGAGAACATTCGTTATTACTGTCTTTCTCGCTGTCGTCACTGCTACATGGGCACAGCAGCCCACCGATACTGTTGCTGCAACGCCACAGAAGGAGAATAAGTTCACGATCGATCTGAACATTCTCAACCGTGGTGAGATACGTCGCGGAGGACTGTCTTCCGAAAAAGATGGTGATGATATGGCTGCTTTCATCATCGAACGTACACTCATAGGAATGGGGTATGAACGTGGAATCCTGTCATCCAGAGTAACGGCCCAGCATAGTGGTACATGGGGAAGTGAAGAAACCAACAGCTTCAATATCTATGAGGCATGGGTGCAGTTGAAATCTCCCAAGGGATTCTTTACGAAGATAGGGCGGCAGGACCTTAGCTACGACGACCAGCGTATCTTCGGTGCTGACCACTGGGCGATGACTGCAGAGTCACATGATGCCCTGGTGCTTGGTTATGAAAACAAGAGGCACAAGATCCACCTGATGGGAGCTTACAACCAGAATATCAAGAACAGGAACGGCGGTACTTATTTCAGTGGTGGACTGCAACCTTACAAAGCCATGGAGGCGTTGTGGTATCACTATGAGATACCGGAAGTTCCCCTCGGTATCTCACTGATAGGTATGAACGTGGGTATGCAGAACTCAGAATATATTGAAGATACCTGCACCTATCAGCAACAACTGGTGGGTACCTATATTAACTACCACCCGAAAAAAATCTCTGCAGAACTGGCTCTCTATTACCAGATGGGTAAGGAGGAAAATGGACTTCCGATCAATGCATGGATGACAAGTGCAAAGGTGCATTACCGCCCGAGCCTCTCTTTCACAGGATATGTCGGTTATGACTATCTCAGTGGTGACAAGAATTTCAATGTTCCTCCTAAGGGAATGATCGGCATGATGAGGCATGATAAGATCCGCGGTTTCACTTCTATCTTCGGATCACATCATAAGTTCTACGGGGCTATGGATTTCTTCTATCTCACCACCTATTATGGCGGTTTTACACCGGGTTTGCAGAACGCGTATATCGGTGGAATATGGAAGCCGAACAAGAAGCTGACCTTCGATCTGAGTTATCATTATCTGGCGGTGGCCGTCAAGCTGGACGATGCCAAAAGAGGGTTGGGGCATGAGCTAGAGGCTTCAGCCAGTTATCAGCTGATGAAAGATGTGCGTGTGAGCGCCGGTTATTCTTTCATGCGGGGCACCGACACCATGGTGTATTTGAAACGTGCCAAGGATGACCATCAACTGCAGTGGGTCTGGCTCATGCTCTCCGTCTCTCCCAAGGTTTTCACCACGATGTGGTAGTTTTTATTGGTTTATGAAAAAGGTATTGTTTCTCTCATTTCTTCTTCTCTGCTGCATGTCATCACATGCACAGCTCAAGGGTGTTGTCACTAACGCAAAGGATAAACCTGAGAAAAACATGATGATCCGTCTGAAAAATGCTTCCGACACTACCTATACCGACAATAACGGGACGTTCCATTTCGAGCGTACGACCGCAAATGATACCTTGGTCGTTGCCTTCTCCAGTCGATACGATGCTGTCATCCCTCTCGGTGATATGCATGATATCTCCATCAAAATGAATAAGAAAAACTGTGTGGTGAGGAATAATGGCAATCAAGAGAACTTGACGATAGAATACCAGCGGAGTCAGAAGAAGACGCTACTCAATAACATCATCACCCGCGAACAGATAGAGGAGATGTCGGCTTCCAACATCTATGATATCCTCCGCTATAATATACAAGGAGTGAAGGTCGTCGACAATACGGAAGGCTCACGTATTATCATCCGTAATAATCCTACGGAACCCCTCTTCGTTGTTGACGGCATTTACTTTGAGTCGAGTGCCGAGGTGGATATCCGTGTGTCTGCAACGGATATAGAACGTATAGAGATTCTCCGGGATGGTGAGGGTTACGGCTACCGTGGGGGTAATGGTGTCATCGTGATTACATCGAAGAAATAACCACCATTACGTATCAGTACCCGACAAATCAAGTATCAATTAGTCGACTTTTACGTACCAGTACTCGACTAATCGTGTATCAATTAGTCGACTTTTATGTATCAATACTCGACTAATCGTGTATCAATTAGTCAACTATTAGTAATAAATACTCGAGTACGCTATGGTAGAATACTCGAGTATTTGTTATATAGAAAACTGAATGTAATGATAGATGGTTGTACTTCAGCTAATCGTTATTAGGTTCAGAATGTCAGAACGCCACTGCACACGTTGGGATTATTGCGCAACCAAGCAGAGAAGCCGCAGCTGCGGTCTTGCTTAAGCACACGGATATAGGCCCTGCCATTGGCCAACTGAATCACCTTCGAACCGGTGGCTGTGCCTTGGTTGATCAACAAGGCATCGGGACGGGTGCTGCCAAACTCCACTACATCACGTGAGTCAAGACAGATTTTTCCCTGAGCATCCACTAACAATGCCTGTAGTGCAGGACTACCGTCTTCCAAGATCACCGATGACAGTTGTATGCCGGCAGGTGCACCCCAGGTGCCGGGTTGTACCACCTGATGAATCTCATCGGTAAGCATGGTTTTTCCTTGACGGGCTATGGCTTTGATGGTATTGTCACCCTGACGTAACGCTACATCCCAATGGAAACCGGCAGCAGGGTAATCATCGGTATTACGATGTCGTACACCGGCCGAAACACCGTTCACCAACAGCTCTACCTCCTCACAGTTGGAATATACCAGAATCTCATACTTTCCGTCTTGCTGCTCCGGGCGAACAGGCCACGAATGACCGTAGATATGTACCATCGGTGTGGCGGTCCAATAAGATTGGAACACATAGAAACTCTCCTTAGGGGTGTTGTCACGCTGTACCACACCTTTCTGATTGACATAAGGAATAGGATTGGTGGGGCGTAGCGGTGTGGAGAAATCCTTAAAGGTCCAGAAACAGGCACCCGTCAGCCATGGCATCTTCTCCTGCTCTTTCAGATGCCAGTCGAAGAGTTTGACGATATATGACTCCGACCAGTCGCCGTTCTTATCCCCGACAGATATCTCGTTGAAATCCCCGTCAGTATGTCTGCCTACATGACTGTCGCCACCCCATTCCGCATGAATGAAACGAGAGGTGTTCTCGAAGCCATCCCGCTCCAACTGCGCATAGTCGTGGAAGTTCTGTTTATACCACCCTGCCCATATTGAAGGAGAATAGACATCCACGATATCACGGGCAAAGTCACAGCGACGCATGGACGTCATCCTTGAAGGATCGAGGCTGTGGCTGATGTCAACCATCTCCTGCAGGAAATCCCTCAACACCTGTTTGTCGTAATAAGGTTTGTTCTGCAACCAGTCCACCTCATTACCCATGCCCCAAAGGATGACTGAAGGGTGGTTGTAATGCTGAAGAATCATCTGTCTGAGCATCCGTTTCGACATATCCTTCATAAATGTGCTGGTAACGTAATTACGACACCAGGGCGACTCTTCCCAGACAAGTATGCCGAGAGAATCGCAGAGATGAAGGATAAGATCGCTCTGCTGATAATGCCCCAGACGGATGAAGTTGACACCCATCTCTTTCATCTGCAGCAGGTCGCGTCGCATCTGTGCATCAGTCATGGCTGCTCCCACACCCGGATGATCCTCATGTCGGTGAGTGCCACGTAACAGCAGTCGGCGACCATTCAGCAAGAATGGACCGTGCTCAACGAACTGCGTTTCCCTGAATCCGAAAGGAACTTCGAACGACTGTTTTTTATGGTCACTGTTGAGCGTCACCACACAGGTGTACATCTGCGGATTGCTGACATCCCAGAGTAGGGGTTTTCCCTTCAGGGAGAGTACAGGGGAACAACCATGGTTATCTGTAACAGACAAATCTTTTGCGTTGCCCACCACCTTACCATGAGGGTCTTTGATGATATACGACCAACTGCAGGCTGTCGTTCGGAGAGGGTTATACAGACTTATCTCCACAGTCAAAGATCCTCGTTTTCTGTTATTACTCAGCGTTGGGGTGACGTGGATATGCTCCACCCCCACATTCGGCAGATATACCAGATTGACATGACGATAGATACCGCCATAGAGGTTGAAGTCGGAAAGATCACTGGGAATCAGTTCTTCATCATGACAGTTGTCACAACGGACGGCAATGGGGATACCACCCTGGTATTTCTCTGCTGCAGCATTTTTCGTGAAACGTTCCACGGCATCCGTGATATCCACCATCCAGGCATCATAGCCGCCGACATGGGTTGCCACCAGTTCATCATAGACATACACTTGAACCTTCTGGCCGGCTCCCTCAAACTCGAGAATGGTACGTCCCTGCGGATAAGGATTATCTATGGATAGGGTAGTGCGATACCAGGCAATACCTTTAAAATATGTCACATCGGGATCTACAGCATCGTCACTGTTGTAACAATGTGGCAGACATACCTTCGTCCATTGGGGAGTGGAGGACATATTAGCTGCCTTGTCAGACGCTATCACATCATCGATGCCTGACAACTCAGCCCTCACAAATTCCCACCCTTGGGAAAGCCTTACTTTCTTTTCTCCATAAATAGCGTTGGCCGACATACTGACGGTGACCAACAACAGACAGCAGAAGAATAATATGCGTCGCATAGATTATTTATTATTAGCAAGTTTTGATTTTCTTGTCAGTGCCTCCAGATAGTAGTAATCGGCATAGTTCAACGGCACATCCACCTCGGAGTTGCCTGGTCGGGAACCTACTGAATGCAGCAGGAGGAACCCTTCATGTGTTCCCACCTCAGCAGTGTAATGTTTAGTCAGCCCTTCCACGATACCATCAGCCAGACGGAGATATTGTGTGGAGAGACTGCCGGAGACATATCCGCTCAGTTCATAGAGGGCGGAGGCAATGAGGGCTGCTGCCGATGCGTCGCGCTCCGTATTCGGAATCTCAGGACATTTCATATCCCAGTAGCATACCTTGTCGTCGGGCAACTGCCATCCTAAGATGAACTGAGCGATATTCTTGGCTTGCTCGAGATAACGATGATCCTTGGTAAAACGGTAACACATCGTATAGCCGTAAAGACCCCAGCCTTGTCCACGGCTCCAGAAAGAATCATCGGAATAACCCTGATGGGTACATTTCGTACGTACTGCTCCTGTCTCCGGATCATAATCCACCACATGGAAAGAAGAGTAGTCATTACGGAAATGATTCTTCATGGTGGTGTTCGCGTGTGAGACGGCAATCTTCCAATAGATGGAGTCGCCGGTCATCTGTGTTGCCCGGAAGAGCATTTCTAAGTTCATCATGTTGTCGATGATGACAGGGAACTTCCACACATCCTGATGATGATCCCACGAACGAATACAGCCTACCGACTTGTTAAAACGGGTAATCAGGCTCTTGGAAGCCCTTACCACTACGTCGCGGTAAGAACGTTCACCGGTTAACTCATAAGCTTTGCCGAAACTGTTGTTCACGATGAATCCTAAGTCATGCGTATTCGTACGGTATTTGGCTGCTTCGATGGGCCATGTATTACTGACAGCTTCTTCCCGCCAGAAATCATCATGGGTATAGTCGTACATCATCCACAGAGAACCAGGGAAGAATCCGGAGCACCAATCACTGGCACCCACCATGCTGAGAGTACCGTCTTTTTTCAATGTGCGTGGAATGTATCGGCGCTGAGAGATATTCTGTGGGTCGTTCTGAGCTTTCTTTACACAGTCTAATGCATAACGGAGTTGCTGTGAAGCAGTGACGAAAGCATCATCCTCAGCGGTGGGCTCATAATATAAAAGGTAGAAGGTATCGTTGATGTCCAACTTCCTGTTTTTCTGGAACAACTGCAGATAATCCTTTCTGGTGTTGTCGAGATACCGGGCAGTCTTATATAGATCCTTACTCAGCTCCTGCTGTTTGTAATCCCACTGACTGATCTGTTTATAGGGCCATGCCGACACATCTTTTCCGAGATAAGGAACGAGGAAGTCCATGGCTTTCATAAAGCATCTGCCATCTGGTGAAGTGCTGTGCACTAAAGAGATACCTAATTTCTGAGCCATCATAAAGATGTCGATGAAGTGGGTGAGGTTATATTCCGAGTATCCGAAAGCAAGTGTCCTTCGCAGTTCCTGCGGTTGACGGCCGTCAGGCTCTATCTGAGTGAAAAGCCGGCGCTCAGGTATCGCATTGATAACCTTCTTGGCCACCTCCATATTTCCAGCATACAACGCATAAGCGATTACCTGCGTATCATAAGCTACGGCATGGTTGTTCTGTGCGTTGCCCTCACCGATACCCTGTTCGCTGGTGAGATACCACTGCAGGAACTTTCCGAACCATTCTTTCAGTTTTTTGGAGTCTTTGGAAGTAAACGATTTTGACGTTTCCAGCAATGCTACTCCTTCGAGCATATCCACGAAAGAATAACCGTCGATGAGTCCGCTCTTACGTCCCTTCCAGCCATTAACACCGGGAATCATCTGCGCATAGTTGAGGTTTGGATTCATATAAGTATCCTTATTGAAAAACCATACCCTGATCAGTTCCGTGGCTTTCCGGGCGTATTTCTCTTCACCACTGAAATACCATGCAAGGGAGAGACGTGTTACCCTACTGGCCATAGACCCTAGTTTGTTACGGTCGAACTTATCCAATTCAGGATTCGACTCACCGTCTCTCGAGATGTAAGGCAATCCATCAACCTTGGCGGGATCCGGCCAATAATAACGTGACAGACTCTCGTAATCATGTTTTGTGCCGCTCGCTGGGGTATGTTCTTTCATCATCACAGAGAGAGGCTCTGCCAACAGGTCCTTCTCCGCACGTTTCATTAACTGTTGATAGCACAAGGCATAAAACGGTCGGTCTAACTGCTCCTTTACATTCTTCAGATGCTCATGGTCCCAGAGAGATTGCGCCTGTACCATCCCACTCACTGTCAGTAATACGATAATCAATACTTTTCTCATGGTTGTATATTTTTTATTTCATTTTTACAATTATCGATTCATTCTTGGATAGATAACGATCCGTCACCTTTTTCCCTTCTGTGGTCACCTTTATGTGGTAACCCTTATGTGTTCTCTCAACCGTGATGTCGAAATCATGACCGTAAGCCATCAAATGACTCATGCTTATCTCATTCCAACTATTAGGTAGATGGGGAGAAAGGGTAAACGAACGGAATCCGGTGGGACGGATGCCTAAGATACCTTCGATGAATATCCTGCAATAGAGTCCGCTTTCTGCCGAGAGATGTCGCTGGTTGCCTTCCGGCCATGCTTCAATGGCGTAAGGAACATGTTCTCCAAGCAGACGGTGTCGGGAATAATTATGAAGGAATTCCAATCCTTTGTCCACTTCTCCTGCTGCAAAGGTTCCTCGAAGCGCGTATAGGAGAGAACGATCCCAGTAGGTGGTGCTTCCCTCTTGTGTCAGCAGCCCGTCATTAGTCCATAGATATGGTGAGAAGAGGGCCGCGATCGTACCTGGGGCTCGATTGTATATACCCACAGTCAGTGGCATGCAAATCCAGGAACGCAGCAAAGTGTTGCCATCGTAATAGCGGTAGGTATGAAAACCTTTCATTTCCGCTCCGAAATATGTCTCTATTGCCTTTTGCAGATCGGTAGCCTGAGAACGGTATTCGTTGAGTTGGGCAGTAGACTTGTGCAGTTCTTTTCCCAGATAAACAGCTGAGTTCAGAGCGTCATAATACAGACAGGAGGTGCATAGATTTGCTTTTCCCGCCGGGAAACGATTTTCCAACTCATCAGAGTCGGAGCCTACAACTCCTTCGGGTAACAGTTGTCGACGACAGTATTCCAGACACCATTCAATCAATGGCCACAGTTGCTGTGCCTCTTCCTTATTACCTCGTGCAAGTGCATATCGGGCAGCACCATAGGCGATCATAGCTCCGTCTCCACGGTCTTTTGCTCCATGCCAGATACCAACGCCCTCAGAAATAATAGAACTGGGTATGGCCTTATACTCATCGTTCATGTAACGTGCAAAATGAAGATAAGCATTCAGTGCAGAGGCATTTCCGATATCATATCCGAGATACGGGAAAAATGGATTGATATACTCTGCTTGGTCGTTAGCCCAGATAGCTGCATAATAAGCCTCACCTCCCGGACCGTGCATGAATCCTCCTTTCGTAAGATAGATACTCTCTGATGCTCTCACCTTGGCAAAGGCAAACATAGTATTCAACACTGGGTCGGGTGTGGTTATGACTAGATGGTTTTTCCACTGCTCAAGTAAGGATGCTCTTTTAACAAAAACATTTTCAGGATAGAACGATGGTGCAGGTTCTCCTTTGCGGTGTGCAAAAAATACAACATAAAATGATAATGCTTTCCCTGGGTCCAAGGTGAAGACACCTTGGATCAGTGTCTTTGCCTCGATTACATAACTACCGTAAACACCATCTTCCTCAGGTGTCTCATAACGGATATCCAAGGTGGGAACTCTAAGGCGAATATTCCGCGAGGTGTTATTTGTGAAGATATATTCCTCTACGTAATAAGTTTCTTCAGGTGAAGGGCACATTTTACGGTGTAAAGAGACGGCATGAGGAATCTTTTCCCTGCGATAGACGGTGGAGAAAGAACTTTCTATCTCCATCATACCATTCAGTTTTACCCACTCAACCTGCTCATCTGTCAGTGTTAAATCGTTTACGGTCACCATTCCGGGAATGTTCACGTCAAACCGTTGCTTGAGATTATCCTGTGTCTTATTGGGTTTCATACGTAGCATCGGGAAGACCAAACTACGGTTTAGGGAGAAGGCTCCTGATGCATCTACACTATAACGCAATACCACCGACATCTTCTGACCACTCATCTCTATATGGTCGGAGTGGGGTAGCCGGTTATCAATCTTCCATAACAAAGAACCGTCTTCCTGTATGGTCCAACGGTCGGATGCATATCCCATGGTTGTTACTAATAACAACAAACAAGACAATATATAATTTTTCATAATCGATTATTATTTCTTTTCAAGGGTAATGACAGCGCTCTCGTAAGTATGAGACAACAAAGTGGAGATACCATTTTCCATCAGTTCTCTGCCCGTAAACGTTCCTTCATAGCGACTGCTCTTCCCCTTAGGGAGATTAACCTCATGCAAAACGTAGGTAGCTTCGGGATCTAACCCTCTGAGACATAGAGATTTACCGGAACCTTCTTCTGTCTGATATAGATACACGACAGCTTTCGACAAATCTGGAGATATATACGACAATGCCGCCAATGCATCTTTATAAGGAGAAGATAGACGATATAAGCTTCCATGCATGATTAACGGACGGATATCTTTCTTATATAATTCCACGGCGGCAGCCAGTTGTTCTTTCTCTTCCTTAGTAGCTGTTGTCATATTCATATCCACTCCGAAGGCTCCGCTCAGTGCTACGTCGATAGCTAATTTAAGATGTCTCTTTCCCATTCGTGTTACATGAGAGGATAGGGTACATGCAGGGAAGAAATAACTGAATCCCCATTGGATCTTTATTCTTGCCATTGGATCGGTATTGTCGCTGGGCCAGAAAGAGTGGAAATAAGGCA
>JAEEZP010000172.1 GCA_016291915.1 Prevotella sp.
CTATGCTGCGCTATGGCGGTGCTCTCCACCTCTGCCGGTTTCAGTAGTGCCTTTGGTGCCTTCGTGATGGGTAGCATCCTGGCAGAGACGATAGAAGCTGAAAAGATTATCCGTTTGGTAGAGCCTGTGAAGAATCTCTTCGGTGCCATCTTCTTCGTTTCTGTAGGTATGCTCGTTGATCCGAAGATCCTTGTGGACTACAGTTTCCCGATACTTGCTTTGGTACTTACCATCCTTATCGGACAGGCAATCTTCGGAACCTTCGGATTCCTTATCAGCGGACAATCATTGAAGAGCGCTATGCAATGTGGGTTTTCCATGGCACAAATCGGAGAGTTCTCCTTCATCATCGCCTCACTGGGACTGTCATTGGGTGTCATCAGCGTTTTCCTATATCCTGTAGTAGTGGCAGTCTCTGTCATCACGACTTTCCTCACTCCGTATATGATCAAGGCTTCACTGCCGGCATACGGTTATCTCGAACGTAAGTTGCCAAAGCCATGGATACGACGGTTGAATCACCTGACTCTGGCACATCCCTCATCTGGAGAGAAGAACAACTGGAAGTCGCTGCTCACTGCCATGACTGTCAACACTGTCATATACAGCATCCTGTCGGCATCCACCATAGCCTTTATGCTGTTCATCGTTCTGCCTTTCTTAAAAGATATGTTCCCGGAATGGGACACGTACTGGTATGCAAACCCATTGGTAGGACTGTTCACCGTGGTTATCATCTCACCCTTCCTACGATCGATCATTGCGAAGAAAAACCATAGTAAGGAAGCACAGGCCCTATGGAGTGAGAGTGCCATGAACCGCCCCTTGCTGATCTTCACTGTTTTGGTGCGTATCGCCATCGCATCGTCATTTATCTTTTATATCTGTAATCACATGACACGGTTCACCCATGCGCTGATGATCACCATCGCCATCGCCGCTGTCATTATTATCATCATGTCGAGACGACTGAAGCATCACAGCATACTATTGGAGCGTTTATTCCTTCAAAACCTGAGGTCACGTGACATTGAGGCACAAGTGAGAGGACATAAACGACCGTTGTATGAAGGTCATCTGCTTGATCGTGATATCCACATCTCTGACGTTGAGGTGCCTGAAGATACTCTATGGGCTGGCAAGACGCTTCAAGAACTCAGATTGCGGCAACGCTTCGGTGTCCATGTAAGTAGCATCCTGCGTAGTAAACTGCGTTTGAATATCCCCAGCGGTAAGACCATTATCTTCCCAGGAGACAAGATACAGGCTATCGGCAGTGACGATCAACTGACAGCACTTACACGGGCTTTGCAGGAAGAAATACAGAAAGATGATCCTGATATCGAGAAACGGGAGATGAAACTGCGTCAGCTGGTTGTGAGCAACAACAGTCCACTTATCGGTAAGACACTGAAGAACAGCGGCATCCGCGATAAGTACAACTGCATGGTTGTAGGTTTTGAGGAAGGTGAGGAAAATCTCTCCCAGCCCGATCCAGACCATCTGTTTGTCAAAGGCGACGTTATCTGGGTAGTAGGAGAAGAAGAATCTATCAAGAACCTTATAAATACAACTCACAAGAAATAACATGGAGAATATTACAAAGATTGTCCTCACAGGAGGTCCCTGTGCGGGAAAGACCACCGCTCTGGTACGTATCATCGAGCATTTCACCGGTTTGGGCTATCAGGTGTTTACCCTACCTGAAACCCCAACGATGTTCACACAGGCTGGAATCAATTTCCTTACGAAGAACAGGCAACTTCACTACGAAGCAGAAAAAGCGTTGCTGCGTATCCAACTCCAGTTGGAAGACCGTTTTGCCGAAATGGCCACAAAGTGTGACAAACCGGTGCTGATTGTCTGCGACAGGGGCACGATGGATATCTCCTGTTATCTTTCTGAAGAAGCATGGGAAGCGATCATGATTGAGACCGGGGTGAACACCATCGGTCTGCGTGACTCACGTTATGATGCTGTGCTTCACTTAGTCACAGCAGCCAACGGTGCAGAGCAGTTTTATACCGTAAGTAATAACTCTGCGCGTACAGAGACCGTCCAGCAGGCACGATGGCTCGACAAAGCCGTCATCGAAGCATGGACAGGGCATCCCCACTTAAGAATCATCAACAACACTGTAGATTTTGAAGAGAAGATTCGTCGTGTTATTGCTGAGATCTCACGCATCATAGGTGCCCCGCAACCGATAGATGCTGAAAGGAAATATGTGGTAGAGGTAACCGGTGAGATACCGGGTGCCATCGAGAATGAGATTATTCAGACCTATTTGTTATCGGAGCCCACCCAAGAGATACGTCTCCGCAAGCGTGGTTCACAGGGTAACTACGTGTATTTCCAAACCGTAAAAAAACCTGCAGGAACACCTGATGAATGTATCGAGACAGAGCGCCAGATCAGTCCACGGCAGTACGTGATGCTCCTTCAGCAGGCTGATCCTGACCGTAAACCCATTCATAAGATACGTAAGAACTTTGTGTGGGAGAAACAATACTTTGAATTAGATACCTACCTGGAGCCAGCCATCGGACTGAATATCTTAGAAATAGAAGGAGTAAAGGATCATGACGACATAGAATTCCCTCCCTTTATCAAGATTATCGAGGATGTGACGGGAAGAGAAGAATACTTCAACTATAATATGGCCAAGTTTTAATACCACCGTATAGCGTTTGAATAACCACTGCGCTTATCGTATTTCAAAGCATCGGTAAGCGTAGAGGCATTACAACGGAAGGTAAAATTATACGAAGTATAGGGTGCAATAACTACCGAACAACTCATATTGAAACAGTGCAGGTCACGGTTCAGTGATGCTGTCGTCATACTGAGTTGATGACTATCGAAATCATAACCGCTTGAGAAGTTGATATTCCACCCTTCGCTCAAACGTATATTTCCACTGACATTAAGGTTTTGCGAGAACTTATACGGATAGCGCATCGTCTTGGTATTGAAGGTACCACCGGTATTCTCACGCATGGATATACCATATCCTATAGAGATAGACCAAGGCATGGAGAAGCGCATATAACCATCAGCATCTGTCTCCGCCATTCCTCCCTTATTTTCCACAGCGTGCTTACCACGCTCCATATCATCGTCGATATTGGTATCTACACCTGTATCGTAATCATCTTCGTCTTCATCTTTATTGCGCTTATCATCGTCATCTTCACCCTTTCCAAACCATTTCTTTAATTGTTCCGGATTAATCGTGAAAGAGAAATTCTGTGACATACCTTGGAACCTACCAAAACGACCCTTACTATACTCTGTATGCGTACCGATATAAGGTCTACCATTCTCATCCAACTCATAAGCATAGGTAGAGAACTGGGCGTTTAGATTAAAAGTATAGCTCTTCCACCATTTCAGACGGAGACGCATGGAGAGATCGCTCAATGGACGCTCCTTGGCAGCCATATTATAAGACATACTGGCTCCCAACTCATCGATGATACTCAGTTTCTTAAAACCTGTCGAATCCTCATCCGACTTAACTTTCATCTCTATATTATTACCGATATCGAATGAGATACTTCCTGTTCGTCCTTTACCCGGTGGAGAGAATAACCCTGTGCTGTAAGGAGAATACTCTACTAAAGAAACCTCACCATTAGCATCCGTACGCTGATAAGTCTGATAATACCCATAATGAGCACTTCCAAAATCCGGTGCATAACTGAAACTTACCTGTGGGGTGATGACATGACGGATAGCCTGTATCTTATCACCAAACAGTTTACGGTTAGGGATCCAGAAACCATACAACTTCGTATTGGCCGACAGATTAAGATTCCAGTTATATACATTATGGAAGCCATAGGTCGTATCAGAAACCTCCGTCTGATTAATGTCATCCCATGATTTCTCAATTTTGTTGGTATACATCCTATCCGTGAAATTGAAGGATGGAGTGACATTAATATAATTAAATAAGGTGAAACTGGCACTAACAGGAATACTGTGTTGAGCTCCGTTTTTCCAATCCTTGATCAGATTGGATTTCAGAAACTGGTCTTCCTTCGCGGTGATGGAGTTAGAAAACTGTCCTGTATAACTCATGGCAATCTTCTCATACCATCTCTCTTCTCCAGCAGCATGCTTACGCTTGAAAGGATAAAAACGACTGATAGAGATATTCAAGTCGGGCAATGTCATTGCAATGGTAGAGTCACGCATGTTCTGATTCAGGTTTAACGTAGTACTCAATGACATGCCGATACTGGAGAAATTGGTACTGTAGTTGACCGATGACGTACGCGTACTCTGTGTCATGCTCTGGGGGTTATACAGGCTCGTTAGATTATTACGCTCAAAACTACTCGTCGCGAAATTAACGCTGGCAGACAGAGAACTGAATGGATTTGCCTTTGAATCCTGGCGATGACTCCACTGTACTTTGAAGCTCTCCTGTTCTACGAAGTCAGGCATACCCTTATCTCCATTCTTTGTGTCTTGATAACTGAAGAGGAAACTACCATTATACTTGTATCGTTTACGATAATTGCTGGCAGCACTGATACCCCATGATCCTTTCGTATAAATCTCACCCAAAAGTTTAAGATCCCACTTGTCATTGATCGCAAAGTAATATCCTCCATCGCGTAGATAGAATCCACGACTGCTCTCATCACCATAGCTGGGCATTATAAAACCACTGCTGTAACTCTTTGTAAACGGGAAGAAACCATAAGGGATAGCTAAAGGCAACGGCACATCACAAACAACCAGATAAGCTGGTCCGAACACCACATCTTTTCCTGGACGGACTTTTGCACGTGAGAGGGAAATATAAAAGTCGGGATGTTCCGCATCACAGGTAGTATAAGTACCATGCTCTAAATAGAACTCCCCTGTATCAGTACGTTTGGAACGCTCACTGAACAGGAAACCATCTTCTTGTTCTGTATAGACATTCCTGATAAGTCCTTTCTTTGACTTGAAATTGAACGTTATCGTGTCATTCTCGTACTTATCCTGTCCCATGACAAAGATTGGTTTTCCATCGATAACCGTATTGGTGGAGTCCGTATAAGCACCCGTTGCATATACCGTACTACTATCCATATTGATACGCATCCGTTCACTTTCCAGATTCATATTCTGATAGTCAACCTTTGCACTTCCATATAGATAAGCCACCTTATTTGCAGCATCATACACCAATGAGTCAGAAGCAGAATATTTGACGGGTGACTCTACCGAGTTTTTCTTTTTCTTATTAATACTGTCCAGACGGATGGAGTCATCTATAGCCTTGTTATAACGATAAATAGCCAACTGTAAAGAGTCCATCTTTGTTGTGTCCGGACCTTCATTAAACTTTTTTTCTGTCAGTTCTTTATCGGCAGTATCACGAGGAAGGGTATCTCTCATAGCTACCGTGTCTTTCGCTTGCCGCACCTTATTCTTGCGGGGAAAAACAGGCATATGAGTATCTGCCATCGCAAATACGAAGACAAACAACAGTATGATTATGGTTAATCTCTTCCTCATTAAATTGCAAAGGTACGAATAAGCGAGAGAAAAAACAAATTATTTGTTATTTTCCGAGCAAAAGTACCTTCGAAGGGTCAAAGGTACGAATAATAATTGTAAATCAACGAAAGAAGAATGATTATTAACGAAATTAATACTTCTTTCGTGATTTATTGGATATCAAAAGAGTCATTTGTAGTGGATATCATTCAAACTTCAATATCCACTGCTGAAAGCGGGAAACGCCCTCACTACCGAACTTTGCCAGACTTTTCATTGCCTGTTCAATGGTTTTCTCTTGTGTCAGTTTCGTTTTTGAAAAGAACTTATCAGCATAACAGATAAGTTGTTCTTCCATTGACTCCGGAAGAAAATCTTCCTGTGGCAATGGCAACTGTTGATTAATAATGTCTTCACGGGTAAGTCCTGCACCTGTATGTCTTTCACATACACGTGCCAACCGCTGTAACGTCTCATCATTGATTCCTAAGGAAGAGATATCGATATGTTGTGGGAGTTCACGCAGCATCTGAGCCCCTATCCTACCGTGACAGATATAAGGATGTGAACCGAAGCACTGTATCCCGGGAGCATCACAACCGATAATACCGATATCATGGAGCATTGCAGCTGCTTCAACAAATGTCTTGTCCAGCTGCAACTCAGGGTGTTTATCTATAATCCGAAGTGCTTTATCAGCCACTCCCCTACTATGCACTGTAAGAATCTTCTTCAGGGCATTTTCCTCCGGATAGTATAAATCAATTATTCGTTGGTAATCGATATGCTGACAAAACATGATGTTCAATTTCTACACCTTATTTAAATATATAATCTGTAAAAGAAAGGCACGAAGAAAAACCCCGTGCCTTTCAGATAATATCATAAAGGACTTATTCCTCCTTATGGTCGCGCTCAACATAAGCCAGAGTCTGGCCCTTGCTTACCTTTGCGCCTTGCTTAGCCACAACCTCAACGAGTTTACCACCCAAAGCAGCTGGAATGGTCTCTATCTCACCCCATGGAGTCTGGATATAGCAGAAGGGCTGTCCTTCCTCATAGTGCTGACCGATGAACGGCTCAACACATGGAGCACACTCACCATCACCACTGAACTCATAATATACCTGACCCTTAACAGGAGCTACCAATGCATCAGCCTTAGCATGCTTGAACTCAGCCAGTTTCTCCGGAGAGAGAGAAGCACCTAACTTAGCATCCTTTGCCTTCTGCAAGTCAGCCAGCATACGTTTCTTAGCGATACCACTCTTGAAGTCACGATACTGCTCGGGGTGCATTCCCAACTCATAGAGCTCTTCATCATCCTGACCGTACTCCCATCCGTTCTCATCCATCTCCTTACGGAAATCATCGAGAGCGTTAGGAATCAATGTGTGTGGATCGGCATCTGTAAACTCACGACCCTGCTTTGCAGCCAACTCTTTGAGTTCCGGATCGATCTCTCCAGGAATCTTACCACTCTTACCAAGAATCATGCCCCACATAGAGTCGTCCATCATCACGAAGCGGCCCTTACCCTGCTCGATAGTCAGGAGGTTCATCAAAGCAATGTTCTTCACATACTGTGAGAATGGAGTTACCAATGGAGGATAACCAACGCGTGGCCATACATAAGCCACCTCGTCGAACAGTCTAACGAGCAGTTCATCCGTAGTATATTCGGGCTCACCCTTCTTTACACGCAGGCTGTTGATAGTTCTGTGCATACCAGCCAAGTCAGCCATCATAGATCCCATCATACCGCCGGGAAGACCGCAGCCTAACAGCAGTGAAGACATGATCTTGTTACCTGGGTTGATGAAGTAACCGAGCCAGTCGTCAATAAACTCCTGTGTCAGTGTACGTGCCTGCATATAGGCTTTCATATTGATCTCCTTCACCTCGAAACCTTCGTTCTTCAACATGCTCTGTACAGAGATGATATCGGGATGAACCTTACCCCAAGAAAGTGGCTCGATAGCAGTATCGATAACATCAGCACCATTATTACAAACCTCGAGGATAGATGCCATAGAAAGACCGGGACCAGAGTGACCGTGATACTGAATGATGATATCCGGATGCTTGGTCTTAATAGCCTTTGTGAGGGCACCGAGCAACGCAGGCTGTCCAATACCGGCCATATCCTTCAGACAGATCTCCTCAGCACCGGCAGCTATCAGTGTTTCAGCTATCTCACTATAGTATTCTACGGTATGCACCGGAGAGGTGGTGATACATAAGGTAGCCTGCGGTGTCATACCGGCAGCCTTGGCCCACTTGATAGATGGGATAATATTACGAACATCATTCAATCCACAGAAAATACGCGGGATGTCAACACCCTGAGCATGCTTTACCTTATACTGCAGCTCACGTACATCGTCAGGTACAGGATACATACGCAAAGCGTTAAGACCACGGTCGAGCATGTGAGTCTTGATACCAACTTCGTTGAAGGGCTTACAGAAAGCTCTTACCGCTGCATTTGGGTTTTCACCAGCCAAAAGGTTAACCTGCTCGAAAGCACCACCGTTTGTTTCTACACGGTCGAAACATCCCATATCAATGATTACAGGAGCAATACGTTCCAACTGGTCTTTACGTGGCTGAAACTTACCTGAGCTCTGCCACATGTCTCGGTACACGAGACTGAACTGGATCTTCTTTTTCATTACTTGATCTTTAGATTGTATAAGATTATGTTAATACATATAAGTTAGTTGTACTCTTTAAAATGCAAAATTAATGAATTTTTCTCAAATAGACATACATTATTGCGAAATAATTTTCAAAGTTTTTATTTTTTACAGTCTTTTACTTTGTTGAGGGTGCTTATGTTCGGAAAATCTCAAATAAATTTGCTTTTTCACTCACTAAATCGTACCTTTGCAACACAATAGTATAACATATGAAAAAGAAATCCATATTGATGATACTCCTTGCCATACTTCTTATGGCAGCGTGCAAGAATGAGAAAAAAGAGGTTTTGCCGATAGGACTGAACACTAAAATCGAGGGTGATTCCACTCTTTACGGGTTGGCATGCGACGGCTGTACAGACTCTGTGTTGGTTTTCCTGTCTGGCAAAGGTGGTGATCCTGTCACCTATGACATTATCGATGCCATGAGGGAACATCATGTCATCGGTCGTCCCCATGTAGGCGACTGGGTTGCTATATTGATTGATCCTGAAGACTCCACGAAAGCCTCTATGGTCATTAATCTTGATGAACTCAAAGGTACATGGACACAGAAGAAGACACCCATTCTGAAAGAACGTATTCAGGATTACGAATTAAGTGATGAAGAACAGGCTAAGATAGACTCGTCTATGCGCAAACTGCTACAACCGGTAGATGTCGGTTTTGCTTTAAAACGCCATTATACGGCTACTCCCATTGGTGTATTGAGGCGGTCACGTACCAACGAAGACAGTCCGGTAATCATGCCGATACCAAAGTTTTATGTCGAGTGGCATGTCTTCAATGGTCAATTGGTATTGAAAGAGCGCAAGATGGCAGAAGTTGAAGGCAAAAGAACCTTCGTTGAGAATTTCGACACGGCATCATTTGTGATGATGACATCCGACTCACTTGTTTTACGTTTCAAAGACGGAGAACAATCTTACTCCCGAAAGGAATAAGTCCTTACGGCTGCAGCATCGCAAACCGTTGCTTTGCTAACAGCTCATATTCCGTACCCTTGCGCCCGTAGTTAGCATAAGGATAGATACTGATGCCGCCACGAGGTGTGAACAATCCACGTACCTCGATATATTTAGGATCCATCAATTGTATGAGATCCTTCATGATCGTGTTCACACAGTCTTCATGGAAATCACCATGATTACGGAAACTGAAAAGATAGAGTTTCAGACTCTTACTCTCCACCATCCGCTTGTCAGGGATATACATGATTTTGATTTCTGCAAAGTCCGGCTGACCGGTGATCGGACATAAGGTAGTAAACTCCGGACAGTTAAACTGCACCCAATAGTCATTATCAGGATGCTGATTCTCAAAAGTCTCCAACACCTGTGGGGCATAATCATCGGCATATACCGTATTGCCACCCAACGATTTCAGTCCTTCCTGCTCTCTGCTCATAATTTATCTTACTGCATTATACACCAACCAACACATATAGGCAACAAAGATGAACGTAAGGGTGAAGCCCTCCCAACGCTCAATCTTAAACTTTGTATATGAGAATCCCCAAAGAATCAACATACCGACAGTCATCACCGTCATATCTATCCAGGTAATACCATGAAGATCCATCGGGATAATCATTCCTGTAATACCTACGATCATAAGGATATTCAGTACATTACTGCCAATCACATTACCGATGGCAATAGCTGCCCTACCCTTCTTGGCAGCCACCACACTCGTAGCCAATTCAGGAAGAGAGGTACCACAGGCCACGATGGTAAGACCGATGACAGCATCACTCACACCGAGGCTCTTGGCAATCTTGGTAGCTCCGTCAACAAATATATTACTACCCACGATAAGACATGCCAATCCTAAAACCATCAAACCAGCAGCCAGCCAGCCGTTCATCGTCTTCATCTGAGTCTCCTCTTCCTCATTCTTATCTTTTGCCATCCTCAGCGTGTACACCATGAAGATGATAAAGACAATGAAAAGTAAGATTGCATCAATCCTGGACAATTCATTATCGAGACACATCACCATGAGCATCAGGGCGGCTACCATGGCAAAAACCATGTCTTTCCTGACGGTATTCTTACTGATCACCATCGGAGCAACAGCAGCCGAAACACCAACGATCATCAAGGTGTTGAAAATGTTTGAACCTACGATATTTCCCAATGCCATGTCGGATGTTCCTTTGACAGCAGACGCCATACTCACGAAAAACTCCGGCATCGATGTTCCGAACGCCACAATGGTAAGACCAATGACTATCTGAGGAATATTCAGTTTCACCGCCAAGGCAGTAGCTCCATCGGTCAGTCTGTCAGCTCCCCAAAGGACCAAGACAGCTCCTAATATTACAAATACTATACTCATATTGCTGGCAAAGGTAAGAAATATTTTTCAGTTAACATGAAACAACGGTGAATTATTTGTCTTCAGCCAAATATCTTTGTGTACGTAAAGCCATGTTCTCCCGCAATTGATCACGATACAACCAGATTTCCCTTGAATGATAGTTCCCCTCTTTGCCGATCAGCGGCATGACATAGTCGGAGGCGGTATAACCCTCTACAAACGCCAATGACGATGCTGTATCCAGATGTACCGTCATCGTATCTTTCTTCTGTTCATTGACAGGAAGCAACGGTGATGGTTCTGTGATCAGCACTGCCGGTGTCTCATCGGTTTTCCAGTTGACGGGATTGATAGCGATGACACTCTTTCCCCAAAGGGAAGCACTGGCATCGCGCACGGAGTTATAACAGATAGTAACACCCGTATCATCAGCCCCTTGTGCTGCCTTGATATTCCTATATTTATCCACTGTCTCTTGATCGATAGAAGTTCCTATTGCATAAGCTGCCACCATCCGCTGATAGGTTTCCGGTTTCATCTCCTTCATCAGTTCCAGCATGATAACAGCCCCCTGACTGAATCCTGCTAAGATAAACGGCCGCCCATGATTAAGATTGGTAAGATAATAGGCAAAAGCTTTTTTTACATCAGACAATGCCACGTTCAGCCTTTCCATGATACTTTCTTTCTCTTGGAATGACTGCAGTGAACACTGACGATAATAGGGACTGAAATAATTGAGTCTTCCGCTGAGCAAGGTATCCACACCAAGCATCTCACCGTAGAGCGGTGTTCGCAGACTATCCTTATAGGTATCCGCATGATGATAGGTTACCCCATCTAAGGTATAATCACCCGTCTCCGTAGAGATAATATAAAAGAGGTCGGCCACCCCTTCCCGATCAGCGATATACCACTGGGTGGTATCCGCATAATCAGGTTCTTGTGGCAGAGCCTCACCTAAGTTATTCTTCCGTTTATCTGCAGAGTGACAACCCACCATGAACAACACCAGCAGCATGGTGGTAATCGGCATCACCGTCTTCTTCATCATCTCAATGCTCATTCATTAGATGCCTCTTTGACACGGATATCGGAAAGAGAGATGCCCTCGTCAGTTATCGTCACTGTGGCAATGATTTCCGGCATATCATCATACAGCAATACGGTTTCCTTGGTATCATTGTTTGTCTGATATCGAACGGCAGGAGTGATGCACACCGAGATCCGCTCATCACTGAGATCATAACTCAACTGCTCTCCTATCCATACAGCATCTTCGCAGATGCTATTGTTATTGTCCGACGTAGTAGTGACGGTGGTCAAGGGTTTGTCATTCAGATAAAGAGTTATCTTGTTACCTTCAACCTGATAATTCAACTGTTGACAGAACAGCTGTTGCACATCATAAGGATCGATGCTCCTTACCACCGTGGCTTTTCCACCATCCACAAAGCGTAGTTGATAGAGATGCTCCACACGAACACCCGTACCTTCCATGTCAGCCCCTGTCAACCACAACGCATCAGCCTCAGCATCATAAATGGCAGTAGGCATATTACCATGACGGATATCCGGTAAAGCCGTGATTGTCTGACCATTAGCCCTACTGACAAGAACACCGTAGTTCTCAGAAGACAATGTCTGCGAGCAATGCATCAACGACCATACGCTTAACTCACTGTCCTTATCTCCCAGAATCACTTCATAACGACC
>JAEEZP010000173.1 GCA_016291915.1 Prevotella sp.
CTTCATATCTTAGTTCCTTTTTAAAAATATCTTTTGGCCTTTACGGATGTAAATTCCTCCCTTGGAAGGTTTACCTATTATGCGCTGTCCTTCGAGGGTATACCATACATCCGTTTCTTTTTCTTCTATCTTTGAATTGTTTAATTCTGAAATTCCTGTTGTCTCATCATCGAAGACAATCTGCAAACTGCCACGAGATGATGCAGAACCAGAATTGCCTCCTGCCGTTTGGGCTTGAGCATTATAGTTAGGATTGTAAAGGAAATATTTTCCTTCACCAAGCGTTCCTGCCTTTGTCAGCACAAACTCACCCTGATAAAACATATAAATCTGTGCTGCTTGTATGGTCTCGCCTCCTGCCGACACCTTCAGTTGGTTGCTATTCTTAGTTCCATCAGTAACTTCGGGTGTCGAGGGATCCTTGGGAGCAGCCACAAAGCCTTCTGCTTCTTCATCTGATAAAAGAAGAACAGGAACACCCTCTGGGATATAATCGAGTTCACTGATTACCATTGTCCCGATAGATGGATTAACTTTACGAATGATATATGGTTTGATGCCCGAAGGGCAAGACAGGTCTCGCTTTGCCTGATACACGGCTGCAGCCTGTCCAGAGCCTCCTCCATCAGGATCGACAAAAACAGGGCTTGCGTAGATACCTTTGACAATTCCAGTGTAGTTGCCCTTGCCTGTAATCGTGATGATTTTGTCACTGCCCTCTTCAACCGTTTCCTGCGTGTAGTCGGTATTCTCCACAAGTGTCGTGCTGCCATCCTTTACAGCACTCAGAGAGCCATCCTCTGTCATCTCCACCGTGATACCTTCTGCAGCTGTAGTACCGTCACCGAGACTCTTGGGAGAGATGGTAAAGTTCTTTGAACCATCATTCACTTGATAGTCGCCATCAGCGTTATCTGATATGGTAACAGAAGCTGTACCTGCATCGGTGTTGTTGCTATAAGTCACCACATATTCATCAGCGCTGACAACAACGTCACCATCCTTTACCGTGATGGCAGGCTCCTTGGCAGAACCATCGTAAACGAACTCGTCCTCTGCAAGAATAATGGTTGGGGTCGTAAGAACCTTGACGGGAATATCCGTCTTTGTGGCTACATCAGAATTGATGCTTCCGCTTTTTACTGCTTGTGCATGAATCTTTGTAGAAGGCAGGGCATGAGCAATGTCAACAGGTGATGCAGCATGTGCTGTCGTCTCTCCTATGGTAGGGTCTGTGTCGTTGGTGGTGTAATAAATCATCGCACCTTCCGCCGCTGTAATAGTAACCTCTCTGGTCTCTTCGTTGAATGAAATAGTTGGTGTAGCTAACTTCTCTACTGTAAGCGTCGCTATTTCTGAGTCTATTATGCCGTCCTTCTTGGATATAGCCTTGATAACTGCCCTTTCTGTAAGTTCAAAAGGCCCATTATTATATACATCGAAATTGGCATCAGGATTGTTTCCATCAGTGGTATAATAGATGGTCTCGTCATCATCGGAAGTAATAGTTACCTCAGATGTTACATTATCAAACGTAATGACGGGCGTCTTACATTTCGCCTTTTCAAAAATGAATGGATTGTTGACATCATTAACATCACTATATGTACCAATTATACCTGTAGTGAGCGTAAAACCAGAAGGTCCGTTTTCTTTCTTTTTTACTCCACCAGCATTTACATAGTACGCTTGAAAAGAGTTGGTATTTCCACCATTGACCACTAAGTATTTCCTAGTATTATTTTCATCTTCATCACCCAATTTTGGCATAATGCGAACAATATTGTCACTCTCGGTTATTTCAAACAATTCGTAGTCACCAGGGGTCTCTGTCTTCTTAAGGTGTATTCGCATACGGTCAACACCAGCACCAGTAAGTTGACGGTTGTACGACAAATATCTGCTAACGCCTTCATGTTTAATGTCATACTTGAAAGCGTAATAGTCGTGGTTGTCTTTCGAGTATTTTTCAACAATCCATACATACTTAGCCTCATCTCCACTATCCATTATGTGAGTGGTTAGGAAAGGCTGACCATTGTCAGTGTTACTAACATTGTTTGTGGCATGAAAGAAAGCCCACCCCTCCGTAGGGCAGAGATAATAATCACCGCTGGGCGACTTACTGTCACTTGCACTTTTGATATAATACGTTCCCGAATAATCCGTTGTCTGTCCCCACGCCCCCGTAATTGCGACCAGCATCAAGACTGTCAAAAAGAAGGCTTTTGGGAGAACATATGTTCGATGGTCTATGAACATATGTTCGTGAACCAAGGAAGCTGGCTTCGTAAGCCTACGAACATATGTTCCTTTTTTAGGGGATATAGCACGTGTATGCTTAGAGCCTTGCTGATTACTTTCTACTTGCTTTGTATATCCGTATGTCGTACTCATATCTTGTATCATATTTTATTTCACTGCAATTTTCTTCGTGTAGCGGCCATTGGCGGCGCGGACGATATAAACGGCTGAGATTGGAACGTCTCTTTCGACTGTCTCACCAGGCAGAACGGTGAATGATGTTATCACGTGACCGCTCATGTTGTATATATGTACATCGGCAGCCTCACGGAGTGACGAGGTGACACCGATCTGATGATGCTTGGTGAAGAATACCAGTTCGCCAGTAATCTCTTCCTTCGACGGGTCGTTATCTCC
>JAEEZP010000174.1 GCA_016291915.1 Prevotella sp.
ATGGTGTCTTATGCCGACTACGGTGGTAAGGAGCTTACTGGCACTGCCCTCTTTCTGTATGGCATGGCATGGGGCATTCAGAAGGGTTATCTGAAAAAGAAAGAATATCAACCGGCATGCGACAGAGCATGGACGGCGATGTTACGTGACTGTGTACATCATGATGGTTTCTTAGGATGGGTACAAGGCACAGGAAAAGACCCGTCTGCCGGTCAACCCCTCTCCTATACGAAAGTCCCAGACTTCGAGGATTATGGCACAGGTTGCTTCCTGCTTGGTGGTGTGGAGTACTATAAATTAAAAGTGAAGATGGAAAATAGATAATGGATAATTGAAAATGAGAAAAACTAACTTAATTATTTCTGTGCTTCTTATTGTCTTTCTGACAAGTCCCACTTACGGACAACGGGTAACAAAAGACCTGAACTTCGGATGGGATTTCCGTTTGAACAACGAAGGAGAATGGCGTAAGATTGATGTACCACACGATTTCCAGATAGAACAGCCATGGGTAGCTCCTGCTGCCGATGAACGTCCCGACAATACGGATGTGGCGGCAAATATCAAAAGTAGGTTGTCAAGCCGTGGTTTCAAAGAGATGGGTAAAGGATACTACCGTTACCATCTCCCATGTACAGCCGACATGAAAGGCCGACGGGTGCTACTCGACTTCGAAGGCATTATGTACACTGCTGAGGTATTCTTTAACAGAGAACGCGTCGGAGGAACCAACTACGGATATGTCGGATTTGAGATTGACATCACCGACAAGGTAAAAGAGGGAGACAACCTGATTGAGGTGATTGCAGATACCCGTGAACCGGGAAACTCCCGTTGGTATACTGGTGGAGGACTGTTTCGTAACGTCTCACTCATCACCACTCCGAAGGAATTGTTCTTCGGTCGTCATCCCCTCTATATCACTACCCGCGATAACCATTTCGTGAGTGTGGAAGCAGAATTCACCAACCGCACAAAACAGCAAGGCACCACCCTCAGATTGGAAATTCTCGACCCTGACAATCATATCGTTTATTCCAACAATCATTCTCTACCCCGCCATAAGATGACTCGCACCCAGGAAGAACCAGTGGTAAAAGACATTGAGATACCTGATGCGAGGTTATGGGATCTCGACAACCCTGCACTATATACCTTGAAGGCCCAACTACTTCGGGAAGATGGAACTATTGCCGACGAAGCTGTCGAGCAGTTCGGCATACGTACCATCGAGTTTCTCCCCGACTGTGGAATGAAGCTCAATGGCAGGAAGGTATTGCTGAAAGGATATGCCAACCACCACACGCTTGGGGCGTTGGGTGCCGCTGCCTATCCGAGAGCCATCGAGAAACGTATCCAACTGATCAAACAATTCGGCATGAACCATATACGTACCTCACACAACCCATATAGTAGGGATTTCATCCAACTCTGTGACAAGTACGGCATCCTCGTTGTCGATGAGCTCTATGACAAATGGACGCGTCAGCATACCGGCGGGCTGGTTCCTTTCGAGCAACACTGGCAGTATGAGGTACCTGAATGGATAAAACGTGACCGTAACTCTCCATCAGTGGTACTCTGGAGTCTAGGCAACGAACTACAGCAAGACCCTAACCAGCCTTTCAACGACTTCGGTATCACGATGTATAAACTCATGAGGACACTACTCCATAGATACGACTCCACCCGACTGGTTACCGTAGCCATGCATCCCCGTTACCGTAACTGGCAGACTGATTCTCTTCCGCACGACTTGGCGATGATCACTGATATTCAGGCATACAACTACCGTTATATGTATTTCCCCGGTGACGGTCGACGATTCCCTTGGATGAAGTTCTACCAGAGTGAGGCATCCGTCTCTGCCATGGGTCCTAACTTCTTTGAGATGAACCTCGACAAAGTGATTGGACTGGCTTATTGGGGAGCCATTGACTACCTCGGTGAGAGCCAGGGATGGCCAGCAAAAGGATGGACTCAAGGAGTCTTCGACATCTCCTTAGAGCCGAAGCCGAAAGCCTATCTGATGAAATCCTTTTATAAGCCAGAGGAACCTATGGTACATATCGCTGTGGTGGAATCAAGGAACAGTGTGATGTGGAATGATGTACAGATAGGAAATGACGGAATGAGCGACCATTGGAATCGTAAGCCCGGCTCAGAGGTAACACTCTACACCTATACGAATGCCGATGAGGTGGAATTACTGCTTAACGGCAAACGACTGGGCAGGAAACAGAATCCCAAGAACGATCCCAAGCAACGTAACCAGATAAAATGGGAGAACATACCATATGCAAACGGCACGCTTCTGGCTGTTGCCTATAACAACGGCAAACCGGTAGCACGACATCAGATAGAGACAGTAGGAAAAGCCGTAAAGCTTATCGCCACGCCCGACAATGTCAACTGGCATGCCGACGGCATGGACTTGCAGCATATCCGCATAGAGGCTGTCGACCGTAAGGGGCGCCGTGTTCCCATGGCGCAGGATGAGCTCACCTTCACTGTCGAAGGTGATGCCCGCATTGTGGCAGTCACCAACGGAAACAATGCCAGTGATGAACTGAACGTCGTCAACCATCGTAAACTCTACAACGGTTCTGCCATGGTTATCCTCCGTAGCAGTCAGACTCCTTCAAAGGTGCAACTCAAGATTACCTCTCCCGCCTTCAAGACCGTTGTCTGCAACTTCACGACTAATTAATGAAGATCACTTGCAGCAGCAAAAGAATGATATCAATGAATAGCGTAACGAAATATCTACCCGTTTCCTTTTAACTTGTTTACCAAAGATTATGAGACAATACATCCTCCTGTTCATCATGATGAGCCTGACGGTAACCGTACAAGCCCAATCATGGCCCGAACAAAAGCAAGAAGCTAAAGCCGGCACACGATGGTGGTGGCTCGGTTCCGCTGTCGATAAAGAAAACCTCCGCTGGACCATGCAGCAATATGCCGACCATGGCATCGGGGCTGTAGAGATCACCCCTCTCTACGGTGTGCAAGGCAACCAAAAGAACAATATCCCCTATCTCTCCGACAGATGGATGGAAATGTTGCGTGAAGTAGAGAAAAACGGTAAAGAACTGGGTATCGAGGTAGATATGGCTACGGGTACCGGTTGGCCCTTCGGCGGTCCATGGGTACCTATAGAGGAGAGTGCTTGTAAAGTGGTTTTTGTGGAGAAAGACATCAGCCGCAAAGGTACTATACCTAACGTGTCCTTATCTCAGGAAGAAGCTGTCAACACAAAGCTCGATAGGATTATCGCCTATGATAAAAACGGAGAAATGGTAGATCTGAAATCGCCTGCCGCTGCCAAAGTTATCGCTGTATACATCAAATATGGAGTGATGAAGGTGAAACGTGCCGCCCCCGGAGGTGAAGGATGGGTCATCGACCACTTCGACAAACAAGCTGTGGCTCATTATCTCCAACATATCGAAGAAGCCTTTGAGCGAACGAACACCCCCTATCCCCATACATTCTTCAACGACTCCTATGAGGTAGCTAACGCCACATGGACACCAACACTCTTCGAAGAGTTTGAGAAACGACGTGGATACCAACTGCAGCAATTCCTTCCTTTGCTCATCCATGCTGCTGATTATGTCGCAGACAATAATTCGCAAGACAACAACCACCTTCAGGCCCTGCAAGTACTCAGTGACTACCGAGAGACCCTCGGTGATCTCCTCCTGGAGAATTTCACTGAACAGTGGACAGCATGGGCACACCGTCATGGGGCCATCACCCGCAATCAGGCGCATGGGTCCCCTGCTAACCTCATCGACTGCTACGCCGCTGTTGACATTCCCGAGATAGAAGGATTCGGATTATCTGATCTCGGTATCCGCGGACTGCGCACTGATCCGGGTAAGACCCGTAAGAATGATTCCGACTATTCGATGTTCAAGTATGCGCCGTCGGCAGCTCACGTCTGTGGCAAACCGTACACCTCAAGTGAGACATTCACTTGGCTCACCGAGCATTTCCGCACTTCTCTGTCACAGTTGAAGCCCGACCTCGATCTGATGTTCTGTGCCGGTGTCAACCATATCTTCTTCCACGGGAGTTGCTATTCACCCAAAGACGACCCGTGGCCGGGATGGAAATTCTACGCCTCCATCGATATGAGTCCTACGAACAGCATCTGGCGCGACGCCCCTTTCTTCATGCAATATGTAGAACGCTGTCAAAGCTTCCTGCAGTGGGGACAGCCCGATAACGACTTTCTGGTTTACCTCCCCATCCGTGATATGTGGAAGAAAAACCCCGACAAGCTGCTCATGCAGTTCTCCATCCATGCAATGGGTGCACTGGCTCCCGAATTCCGGCAGGCCATTCTCGATATCGACCGTGCAGGGTTCGACTGCGATTATATCTCCGAGAGATTGCTCATGAAGGTGACCTATAAGGACGGAATGCTGCAGACAGAAAGTGGTACACGCTACAAAGGACTGATTATCCCTGGCAGTGGCGAGATGCCGAAAAAGATGACCGACAAGATCCGTACACTCCGTCAGCAGGGCGCAACGATCATCATGGGCACTGACATTACAGCCATGAACAATGCAGCAACGCCTGAGCTGATGAAAACACAATACGGTCTGAAGGCTATCCGCCGGAAAAATCCTACGGGCTATCACTATTTCATTGCAAACCTCACACCTGAGGATATCTGCGACTATGTCAAACTCGCCGTACCACTCAAGCAAGCATTATGGTTTAATCCACTCAATGGCGAACGCTATGCAGCGGCACTTACTGAAGGGAATGAGATTCTCGTTGCCTTGAAAAGCGGACAGTCGATGATCTTGGAGACATTCGATAATCCTGTCACTAACCTTGGTAAGCTGCAAGAGAATATGATGGCAGACACATTAGCCGTGGAGGAATATTACCCCCTCGACGGCCCGTGGACACTCACCTTCACTGAAGAAGCACCAAAGATTGACCGACAATTCACGCTGGATCAAGTGCAGACATGGGAAACGCTGGGTGACAACTGCAATATCACTATGGGAACGGGTGTCTACACGACCTATATCCAACTGAAGAGAAAAGACTTGAAGAACGCTCATTCATGGCTGATAGATCTTGGTGATGTACGTGAGTCAGCCCGCGTGTATATCAACGACCAGTTTATCGGCTGTGCCTGGTCAGTACCTTTCCTGCTCGACTGTAAGAACACGTTGAAGAAAGGGATTAACGAGATACGCATCGAGGTTACCAACCTCCCAGCCAACCGCATCGCCGACTTAGATCGTAAAGGCATTAAATGGCGTAAGATGGAAGAGATTAATGTGGTGGATATCAACTACAAGAAAACCACTTACGACCAGTGGGAACCCGTCAAGAGTGGACTGAATGGAAGAGTCAGACTCATCAAGAATATGTGATTATCCAAACTAAAAAACTTTTTACAGGCTTCTGCCTACTGCCGCAAGGTCTTCTGCCTGTAGCCGCAAGATCTTCTGCCTACTGCCACAAGGTCTTACGCTTATAAGTGTGTTCGGGAAACGATGGCATTTTGTACCAGCCTTACATACTTATTGTACTGCCGATAATACTTCCGCGTACTTGAAAGGAACATCCTGCATCATTACAACATAGTATCGTTTTTCACACGATAAGTTTTTATATATATAAGAAAAGCAGTATTTTTGTCAGAAATAAAAAAAAGACGATATGAAAAGGCTTGTTTTATTATCCTGTTTATGTTGTATCACCTTTGGAACTATTACAGCAAAAGAAGTTCCACTGATGAATAATATCTTATCACGACCGGGAATATCACTCAACGGTGACTGGCATTATATTATTGATGTGCAAGAAGAGGGGTATTATGACTATCGTATGAGACCTACCAATAGTGGATTCTTTCGTAATGCCAAGCCGCAGAAACCGGAAGATCTTATTGAATATGACTTTGACAAAGCACCTACGATGCATATTCCCGGTGACTGGAACACGCAGGATCATCAACTTTTCTTCTACGAGGGTACCGTGTGGTTTATGCAACGGTTTAATGTGGAACGTTCCTCACTAAGAGAAGGATGGCGGAAAATACTCTATTTCGGGGCTATCAACTATGAGGCACACGTGTATGTAAACGGTCAACTGGTTGGTCACCATGTCGGAGGTTTCACGCCTTTTAACTATGACGTAACCGATCTGCTACACGAAGGCGAGAATGTTGTCATTGTGAAAGTGGACAACAAACGAAGGGCAGAAAATGTACCGACTCAGATTTTCGACTGGTGGAACTATGGAGGTATAACGCGTGATGTTCTGTTGGTTGATGTTCCGGACACCTACATTGAGAACTACTCGTTACAACTGCTTAGCCTCGAAGGGCGCCGTTTAGGCTTTACCGTGAAGTTGAATAAGCCAGTGGCAGGCCGAAAGGTTACGCTCAACATTCCCGAACTGAGAATCAAGAAAGAAATCATCACCGATAATAACGGTATTGCCTCTATGTTCATGAAAGCGAAGCCACAGTTGTGGTCACCTTTCACACCCAAATTATATAAGGTGGAGATCACCATGAACGGTGAAACGATCAATGATGAGATTGGCTTCCGTAAGATTGAGACACGTGGCAAACAGATTCTGCTCAACGGTGAACCTATTTTCCTAAAAGGCATCAGCATTCATGAAGAGAAGCCCTTTGGAGGAGGCCGTGCTAATTGCACGGAGGATGCTCACCAACTGTTATCATGGGCTAAGGAATTAGGTTGTAACTTCATTCGACTTGCTCATTATCCGCATAATGAATATGCTGTACGTGAAGCCGAACGGATGGGGTTCTTTGTATGGTCGGAGATTCCTGTCTATTGGACGATTGCATGGAAGAATTCCTATACCTACAGAAATGCTGAAGCCCAACTACGTGACATGATTGCCCGTGACCATAACCGTGCTAACATCATCATCTGGTCCATTGCTAATGAGACACCGCATTCGGCAGAGCGTGACGAGTTCCTCGGTCGTTTGGCCACCTATGCCCGTATGCAGGATTCGACCCGTCTTATCTCGATGGCTATGGAGGTAACAAGTGCTTCCAACTACCACAATCGTCTTCAAGACAATATGAGCAAATATGTTGATGTGGTATCATTCAATCAATACATTGGTTGGTATCGCGATGTCAACGTAGCCTCGAAGATGACGTGGGAAATCCCTTATGACAAGCCTGTCATCATCAGTGAGTTCGGCGGTGGAGCCAAGGCTGGTTATCACGGAGAGAAGAACCAACGATGGACGGAGGAATTCCAGGAGAATCTATATATCCAGAATTGTGCCATGCTTGATAAGATTGACGGACTGGCAGGCACCACGCCTTGGATCCTAAAAGATTTCCGGTCTCCTCGCCGTGTCTTGAACAGGATACAGGATTATTATAACAGGAAAGGTCTTTTTTCTGACCAGGGTGAGAAAAAGAAAGCTTTCTATATCCTTAAAGCATGGTATGAAAAGAAGTGATCCGAAGAGATTATTTCAACGCTAAGACAACATTCTTTTAAATCTCTTTTATCACCTTGCATGGGTTACCGACGGCAATCGTATTGGAGGGGACATCCCTGACCACGACAGAACCAGCCCCGATAGTGACATTATCACCGATGGTAACCCCTGGGAGGATGGTGACATTTCCACCTATCCATACATTATCACCGATACTTACGGGGAGTGCCCACTCTTTTCGTGAGTTACGCTCAACAGGATCGGTACTGTGACAAGCTGTGTAGATACTCACATTGGGACCGATAAAACAATCGTCACCAATGGTTACGTAAGCCTCATCAAGGATGGTGAGATTGAAGTTGGCAAAGAAACGTTTACCCACACGTATCTGCTTTCCGTAGTCACATCGAAAGGGTTGGTTGATAATGATATGGTCGTCGCCAATGGCTCCCAACAGTTGATGAAGAACAGCTCGCATCTTCTCTGTCTCAGTGGGATGTAGCGTATTGAACTGGTGGATAACAGCTCTCGTCTCCGTCAGTTCTCGTATGAGTTCGGGATCTACTGCAGAATAGATCTCACCGGATAGCATTTTTTGTTTCTCTGTCATTTCTGAGTTGATGAGTTACACCACATTAACGGGATGACCATTAACAAAGGCAATAACATTATTAATGACGACATCCACCAACCTACTACGTGCCTCATGGGTAGCCCAAGCGATGTGTGGGGTGATGAACGCATTATCACATTGTAACAGGGGATTGTCAGCCTTAGGTGGTTCCTCGCTCAGCACATCAGCACAGTAGGCTTGCAGCCGTTTGTTATGCAGTGCCTCTGCCACATCCTCCTCGTTGATAAGTGGTCCACGCCCTGTATTGATCACGATAGCAGAAGGTTTCATCTGATTAATCGTGTTACGGTTAATGAGATGACGGGTGCTATCGGTCAACGGGCAATGCAAGGTGATGACATCACTATGGGTGAAGAGGTCGTCCAATGACTGTCTGGTGATATAGTCAGGAAGACTGTCTGCCGACTTACTCGAAAATGCCGTTACCTTCATGCCAAAGGCATGTGCCACAGCTGCCACACGACTGCCGATATTCCCCAGTCCGACGATACCCAATGTCTTTCCTGCCAGTTCAGTAAGCAGTGAGTCCCAATAACAGAAATCCTCACTGACGACCCACTGTCCTTCTCTCACCTCCTGCGCATAATGCTCCGTACGGTTGGTAATAGTAAGGAGATGAGCGAAGACGGTCTGTACGACGCTCTCCGTACTGTAAGCAGGCACATTGGTAACGATGATGCCCCGTTGGTGAGCTTCTTCCACATCAACGACATTATAACCGGTAGCAGTCACGCCGATGTATTTCAGACGAGGTAACTGTTCCAGTTCTTCCCGCCAAAGACAGACTTTATTAGTGAGAATGATGTCTGCCTCTTTGGCACGATGGATTGTTTCTTCTTTTGGTGTACGGTCATAGACAGTGAGCCTTCCCACCTGCTCGAGTCTTTTCCAGGAGAGATCCCCAGGATTGGCCGCATGACCATCAAGGATAACTATCTTCATGACTGTTATTTTGTACGGTTTAACGTAAACTTCTTATTATCCATTTTGCCGTAAAGCTGCTTACCATCTTTGCTGAGATAAAGTGTGTCACGGTCATTTCCACCCTCATCGATATAGATGGTATTACCTTTTACCACATATTTGCCTTTCTGGGCAGGCATCACAGCCAAGGCAGCTTTAAACAACTTACGTTTAGCCCAACCTATTCCGGCAGCCTTCATGACAGCTTCATCCATCTTCATATCAGCCTTCATCACCAACTCCTTATCACTCTTGAAGGTGACGGTGACAGCTGTTTTCATGCCTTTCTTCATGGCTTTCATCATTTCCTGTCCTTCCTTTATTTTCTTGTCAATCACAGCCAACTCCTGCTGATTCAGTTTACGCCCCAGCTTCTTTTCGCCCTTGGCTATTGCCTCAGCTCTTGTCTTTGCCAATTGTGCATCTGCATCTTTCACCAAATCATTCATCTCGGCCGCCAAAATATTGGGATTATAATACTCGCGCCCGGTAAGATCTTTCTGAGCAAATACAGACGTTGCACCAACTGTCAACAAGAACAGAAATAAAAAAACAAACTTTCTCATATCACCCTTATTATAAATTGATGCAAAGATATATAAAAAAACTTTTTCTTACAAGTATTTGTAACAAAAGAAATTATTACTATCTTTGCAAGAAAGAAGAACAAATCACGTCGTACATGAAAGAGAAAGTTATAAAAAACAGTAGTGCCATTGCATTTTTTGTATTATTATTTGTGATGATGGCATGCAACAGCGGGTCTGCCGTTGATGCACAGAATGGTAATGGGACACCGAAGGAAGTAACCTTCGATGTAGCCAAGAACTATTTCTTCAACAAAGGTCAGGAGATTCCTGCCAACCCGAAGATCACCACGCAAGAGGAGTTTGAGAAACTCTTTGGCATGGCTGCAGTGATGGGTAAAGACGGTAAGCCCACGGAGATTGATTTCAGCAAACAGTTTGTGTTAGCCCTCGTACAACCCATCACTGACATCAACACAGAGATTGTCCCAGTGAAGGTGGAAGAGCAGGGTGATACGCTGAAATACACCTATGAGGTGAAGACGGGTGAAAAACAGTCGTTCAGCATGCAACCGTTGTCAATCATCATCCTCGACAAACAATATGAAAACAAGGAAATCATCTTAATAAACGATCAACTTATGAAAGAGAACATGAAAGAGGTTCAGGCATATCTGAAAGAATGCGGTGCTTTCTTCATCGCCACTGTTGACGGTGACCAGCCACGTGTACGTCCCTTCGGTGTATCCGAGATTATCAACGACCGCCTGTATATCATGACGGGTAAGGTGAAAGACGTATATAAGCAGATGGCCGCCAATGGTAAGTTTGAGATCTGCGCCCTGAAACCGTCAGGTTCTGAATGGATGCGACTGAGCGGTACCTTGGTGAATGATGAGACACTGGCTGTGAAGGAAGAATTTCTGAATCGTAATGAGGGCCTGAAATCGATGTACAAAGCCGACGATGATAACATGGCTGTGCTCTACATTACCAATGCCACAGCCCGCTTCTGCTCATTCGCAGCTCCTGAGAGGAAAGTTAATTTTTAACAACGGATGCAACTCATCGTCAAGCATTTCAAGGAACTGTCTTTAGAAGAGTTACACGACATCTACCGCTTACGTGTAGCGGTATTTGTCGTGGAGCAGGACTGTCCGTATCAGGAGATTGACGGCAAGGACAAGAATGCTTATCATGTTTGGTTATCCGACGAAGAGGGTATTCAGGCATATCTGCG
>JAEEZP010000017.1 GCA_016291915.1 Prevotella sp.
CCAAAAACATCCTTTTCCTTCATTCCTTATGCTTTATCATTGATAACTCTGACAACAGTCTCCTTAACGAGCCAACGCATCCACCAATTCCTCCATCGTGCAACAGACCCCATCGAAAAGCTTGTACATCACCTCCGGCTCCTGTCTGACAGGGATATACACCAACACACGCTTACCACTGCCGGCAAACCAACCAGCCTCGGTATGTGCACTCCTGCCACAAGGCAGCACCAGCACACACGTATCACAACCCTCCATCGCCTCTATGTCATTGGCAAACTGACGGATAGCCTTAGGATGACTCAACTGTTCACGATACTCCTCCGGCGACCACTCCATATAATTCTCCGAAATACCACTCCACTTGAAGCCGGGGTCACCCGAAGGGGGATTACGGAAATCATACACTTCATGTCCTGCATCCCTCAGCGCACGGACCACCTCCGGATAAAACTCATTTCTCCAACTGCTGGCAACATATATCTTTCTCATCATAATGCAAATGTATAAAAAAAAACTTAATTCCACTGTACAAGAAATGATTATTCGCACATTTTTGTATAACTTTGCTGCCTGAAGCAAAATAACAATCATAACAGACATGATCATGAAAAGAAAATTATTCGTATTGGCAGCATTGATATTCTCAATGACATTAAGCGTACAGGCACAGACCGTCAGTGAGGGTCAGGATGCCCCTGAGTTTACCTTACCCACCCTTGATGGCAACACCCTCAAGCTCTCCGACCTCCGCGGTAAGTATGTAGTGCTGGATTTCTGGGGTTCCTGGTGTATCAACTGTATCAAGGGATTCCCCGAGATGGCAACGTATTACGATAAGTATAAGGACAAGTTGGAGATCCTCGGTGTTGACTGTAATGACACTGAAGCCCGCTGGAAAGCAGCCGTGGAGAAACACAACTGTCCATGGAAACACGTCCGTCAGGCAAGAGGTGAGGGCGACCAGGTTACCACGATGTATGGCGTAAAGGCTTTCCCCACCAAGGTGATTATCAACCCCGAGGGTAAGATTGCGAAGATTGTGGTCGGGGAAGATCCCACCTTCTACACCATCCTCGACGAACTCCTGAAGTAGTTTGGTTTAGGGTTTAGAGTTTAAGGTTTAGAGTTTAAAGTTTAAAGGGCGCACATTAAATGTACGCCCTTTTTCGGGTAGGGATAAACCCTACCCCTACAACTCAAAAGCTCACTACAAATTCCGCTTCGGATAGAGCGTGTCCCACCAGGTGGAGTCACCCTTGAGATATTTCTCAAACCATGCTAAGATAGAGTTTGTCCACAGGATACGCTTGTTGTAATCCATGATACCATGGTTCTCCCCCTTCACATGGATCATCGCCACGTCACGGCCGAGGAGCTTCAGGGCGGTGAACAGCTGCATGCTCTCCATCGGCGGCACGTTGGTATCCACGGTGCCATGGGTGAGCAGCAACGGGGTGTGGATCTTGTCTGCCCGATACAACGGACTCTGATCGACATACAAGTCCTTGGCGTTCCAAGGATATTTCTCCGCCATGCTTACCTCACTGTAGCTGTAGCCCCAGTTGCCGTTACCCCAGTAACTGGTATGGTCGCTGATGCCGGCATGGCTCACTGCACAGGCGAAGAGGTCGGTGACGGTCTGTAGGTACTCAGTCATAAATCCGCCATAGGAAGCACCTACACAACCGATATGTTTCTGGTCGATGAACGGGTATTTCGCGCACAGGGCCTTCACACCTTCGATGATATCCTCTGCCACACCCTTGCCGGCCGTGTTCACATGACGCGCGCTGTGCTTCTGTCCGAAACCGGAGGCACCACCGGGATTCACCACATACACCACATAGTCCATGGCGGCATACTGATGCCACGGATAATGCGTCATGAAGTTACGGGAGGTGGGCGAACAACCGCCGTAGTAATACACGATCATCGGGTATTTCTTCGTGGCATCGAAATGTGGCGGCAGGTAGTAACGGCCATAGATCATGTCACCACGCGAAGAGGTGAAGTTAAAGACCTCACAGGTGCCTAACTCCACATCCTTGAGCACCTGGTCGGCACAGTCGGCGAGCAGCACACTCTTCGGCTCCTGTACCTTCTTATCGGCCTTCTTAGCCTTGGCATAACCGGTCAGATCCAAGGCATAGGCACGCACCGGGTTCATCGTGCTCTGACCGTAGTATGCCAGCATCGGAGCCATGCGGGCTACGGAGAAGTTTGTCACCACATCCTCACGGACAGGTATCTGTCGGATGACGAGTGTCTGGGGATTCAGGGTGAACAGTCGTACGTAGTCGAGATCCTCGGCGGTGAAATAGATCTGTCCGTCACCCATACACCAGTCGGCACTCTTGATCGACGGGTTGAACGTCTTCGTCACTGCCGTAGCCTTACGTGTGGGGATATCATAGAGGAACAACTGGATGTCGTACATGCTTGAGTATGGTCCTGCCTGAGGATCACGTCCGATGCCGCCGAAAGCCTCTGCCGGTGCGGAGAAGAGAAGTTTCTTTCCGTCGGGAGAGAACTGTGCCGAATTGATGAACTCAGCATCCCTCATCAGTGTGTCCACCTTCAGCGTCTGTGCATCGATGAGCAGGAAGTCGGTAACGGTGGTCGGTCGCTTGGTCAACCGTGACCGAGACACGGTCACCAGCAGTTTCTTACCGTCGGGAGAAATATCGCTCAGTGAACAGTTGTGATGTCCGTAGGTGATAGGCTGCAACTGTCGTGTGGAGAGGTCATAACGGAGCAGGCTGCTGCGGTTACGCCATCCCGCCATCTTATCGTCGGGCTCCACCACGAGATACACATCGGGATTCTCGGTCGGTGCTTTCTCCTCCTTCACGATAATCAGATAATCCTCCGTAGGACTCATCACCGCCCTACCCTCCGGCAGGTTCTCTGCGAAGACTGAACGCTCACCTGTCAGCACATCCACCTTACGGATCACCCGGTTGGTACCTACACGGTCTTCGAAGGTATAAGCGATGCTCTTCGGCATCCAACGGACACTCGACAGTTCGTTTCTGCGAATGATCTTTCCTGACGGCAGCTCCACGATATTACTGTATCCCGTGGTACGACCGCCCGGCTGCACATCCTGATAGCCCACGATAGCATATTTACCGTCGGCCGACACCTGTGTGCGGTTCACCCGTAGGCCGTTCATGCCGTCGATAAACGAGAAGCGGTGTTTCTTCGAGGTGGTACAGTCTATCGGTCTGTTCGCATCGAGGCTTACCTTGATACTGTCGGCCTGCTCATTGGGATAGACATATTTCACTACCAGCTCATGATGCCCCGGGGTGAGGTTGAGCGGACTCTTCGCGGGTTTGTTGTCCAGCAACACATCATATTTCTTCGTGCCCTTCACCGTCAACTTCGCCTTGGCAAACGAGCTCGTATTGAGATAACACTTCATCTCCTTACGGAAACCCTCCGTAAAATCCACCTTCTTACCACTGATATCCACTGTATCAACGGTAATCGGCTTCACCTGACGGAACGGTCCCTCGGTAATAAAATCCTTCAACTCATACTTGTGCTGGGCATTCACCTGCAAGCCCACCATCAATCCCAAAAATAAAACGAACAGTTTTTTCATGATACTCAAATTTTTTACAAAAATATAAATAAAAATATTTTGCTCAAAATTATTCATGAAATATTTTAGTGTAATATCATTCGTAGAGCGGATATTTCCGTTCTTCCCTGCAATGGCTTTTTTCCACGGTGATTTCTCAGGGTTGTTTTGATAAGGCGTTAAAATCAATCCTCCGTCTTCCAGGTACAACGCCGAACCTTTGACTTTCTTATTTTCCATCTTATTAGATTATTAAGTTAAAAACCAGTTTTTCACAACTGGATGGTGCAAATTTAACGACTTTATTTGAATAATGCAATAGTGTAAACGTTTTTTAATTTTTAATTATTATATGTTAACAATTGGGGCGTTTTTTCAGGTCCAGAATTGCGTGTTTTTGAAAAAAATGGGAATTTTGCAAATCACCAAATCACCAACAAATCTTGTAAAGCATTTATTATCAAATGTTTATAAAATGGTGATTAGTGATTAGTGATTTGACATCATTTTGCAGTGCCCCTATCAATCAAAGATAAAGATTAATTAGCTAAAATTAGCTAATAAATAACAGTATATATATAATTTATTAAATATGTACGCGCAAGTGAAAATTTCTGGCCATTTCTTGCACATAAACAAAGGGGTCAAATCACTAATCACTAATCACTTTTTTCAAACGCTTGATTTCCAATAAGATACGAAGATGGAAAAGTAAAAAGTGATTTACCAAAATCCGGTTTTTCTTTTTTTTTACATTTTGAGTGCCTTTTTTGCGCCCATCCGTCATGCTGATTTTTTTTAACAAAAACAGTGGCCGATAATTAATGAGTTCTCATTCGCTGATATGTCAAAAATAATGTGTATCTTTGCAGGGAAATACCATTTCGCATCATGATGAAGAGAACTCTATTGTCAACGATCCTGTTGTGTGCCTGCATGAGTCTGATGGCGCAGAAACCCTTTGGCTCAGGAACAATCAAGATCACAAAAGTGGCACGGAATGCTATCCGTGTTCAGTACACAACAGACAAGGCGAAGGCCAGCGAACTGCCAGACTGGCTCTACGTGAAGCACGACGAAGTGAAAAAACAGGACATTTATTATAAGGTAGATGCCCGGCGACAGACGTTGACCGTCAGTGACAAACATGGAATCACCGTGTTCAAGGCAACAAAGCACCAGTTCACAGACGGTCAGGCAACGCTCGCTTTCGACTCACCGAAGGATGAGTTCCTCTTCGGTCTCGGGCAGTTTCAGGACGGTTACAGCAACGTGCGCGGACTCTCACGACGGCTGACACAGGTGAACACCCAGATCTCGATGCCCATGCTGCTGTCGAGCAAAGGCTATGGCATATTATGGAACAACTACGGCATGACGGAGTATAATTCATGCGGAAAAAGCTTGACATTAAATAGAAAAGAGGAAGGTGGAAAGAGAAATGGATTAGCGGCAGGAAAAGAGGTGGTTGACGTAACCTCTACGACGGGCAATCAGAAAGAGGTGCGTGAGCAGATTCTCTTCGAGGCGACGCTCGACATCACTGAGGCCGGCAACTATGCGCTGCTGCTTGACGTGGGGCAGAAGATGGCGCGCAGACACAACCTCTCGATCGACGGGGTGCCCGTGATTGAGATACAGAATATTTGGCTGCCACCGACGGCCGCAAAGATCGTGCACCTCGATAAAGGACGTCACACACTGACGGCAGAACTGACAAAGAATGATCACCCAACGGTCTTTTACGATCTCGTGAAGGATGAGACCGTATTCCACTCACCTGTAGCTACAGCCGTTGACTATACCGTGTTTGTTGGCACTCCCGACGAGATTATCGCCACCTACAGAGAACTGACAGGACCGTGCCCAGAGATGCCAAAATGGGCACTGGGATATATCCACTGCCGCGAGCGTTTCCATTCCTCGCAGGAGATTCTGCAGACTGCCAACCAGTTCAAGGAGGAAGGAATGCCCTTAAGCATGATTGTACAAGACTGGCAATGGTGGGGCAAACACGGTTGGAACGCCATGCAGTTTGACGAGGACCATTATCCCGCCCCCATAGCGCTGACGGACAGTCTGCACAAGATGGATATCAAACTGATGCTCAGTGTGTGGTCGAAGATTGATAAGAATTCAGCATTGGGCAAACAGATGGAGCACAACGGATATTATATTCCCGGCACCGACTGGATAGATTTTTTCAACCCTGATGCTGCAGGATTCTATTGGAAAAATTTTAACAAACGACTGGTGTCCACAGGTGTCGATGCCTGGTGGTTGGATGCTACCGAGCCGGAGAACGATGACCTCGCTGGCAGAAGAGTAAACAACGGTCTGTGGAGTGGTGAACAGGTGAGAAACGTTTATCCGCTGCTCGTGAACAAAACGGTGTATGAAGGACTGGTGGCTGCCGGTAAGGAACCGATGATTCTCACCCGTTGCGGTTTCCCCGGCATCCAGCGCTATGGCTCTGCCATGTGGAGTGGCGACGTTGGCAACGACTGGGATACCTTCCGTCGCCAGATCGTAGCAGGCCTGGGTATGCAGGCTGCCGGCATCCCCTGGTGGACGTACGATGCAGGGGGATTCTTTCGCCCCAACGACCAATATACCAATCCCGACTATATCGAAAGGATGCTGCGCTGGATA
>JAEEZP010000175.1 GCA_016291915.1 Prevotella sp.
GATATTGAGTGGCTTAACCGTAGGGAATATAATCCTTTCCTTTGGAAAGCATGGATGTTGATGGGACGTTCACAGTTTCATGAGGGAGCTTTCGAGGATGCCGCGTCTACTTTTGCATATATGAGCAGGCTCTATGCTACGCAACCGGCGATCTACGGAAAGGCAAGAGCCTGGTTGGCTAAGTGTTACATAGAACAGGACTGGCTCTATGATGCCGAGGATGTGATCACTAAGATGCAGCGTGACTCCATGGATTGGCGGGCTGTCAAGGAATGGGACTATACCTATGCAGACTATTATATTCATCTGCACCAGTATGAGAAAGCAATCCCTTATCTGAAGAAGGTGATCCGCCATGAGATGCGACGGAAGCAGAAAGCGCGTGAGTGGTTCCTGATGGGACAGTTACAGGCAGCCTTAGGTAATAGGAAAGAAGCATATAATGCCTTCCGCAAGGTTATTGGCATGAACCCACCATATGAGTTGGAGTTTAATGCCCGCATAGCGATGACAGAGGTGATGGCTGGTACAAATGCCCGCCAGATGATCTCAAGGTTAAAACGGATGGCATCATCGGAGAAGAACAGTGAATATCTCGACCAGGTATATTATGCCATTGGTAATATCTATTTGATGCAGAGAGACACCGTTCACGCTATTGATGCTTATGAGAAAGGTAATACGAAAGCTACTCGCTCAGGAATAGAGAAAGGCGTGTTGCTCCTGCGACTCGGTGACTTGTATTGGACTAAGGAACGGTTCAGCGATGCCCAGCGTTGTTATGGTGAGGCTATCGGACTGCTGGACAAGGATCGTGACGATTATGAACAGTTATCAGAGCGCTCGAAGATACTGGATGAGTTAGTGCCTTTTACTGAGGCCGTTCATCTGCAAGACTCTCTTCAGGAGTTGGCTCGTATGCCGGAAGCTGAACGACTGGCTGCTATTGACAAAGTGATTGAGGCTCTGAAGAAAAAAGAAAAAGAAGAGGAGCGTGCACGGCAGGAGGCTGATGCACAACAGCAGGTGCAGCAGCAGGGAGCTGTCGGGAACAGGAATACTCCTGCACGTCAAACACCTGCCACCACTCAAAACAACCAAAATGCAACCTGGTATTTCTATAACCCCATGGCTGTTATTCAGGGTAAGACGAATTTTGAGAAGATGTGGGGAAAGCGTGAGAATGTAGATAACTGGCAACGTGTAAATAAGACGGTCGTGGCAGGTGTCGGCTCAGATAATCATGCAGATGGGAATTCCGATGACATGTCCGCTGACAATACGACACCGCAAGACTCTCTCACCAATGCTGTTGACAGTGCTGTCAACGATCCTCACAAACGGGAGTACTACCTTGCTCAGATACCTCTTACCGAAGAGCAGATGCTGGCCAGTCATGAGATTATCAAAGACGGTTTATACAACAGTGGTGTCATTTTCAAGGATAAACTGAATCATTTACCGCTGAGCGAGCGTAATCTGCAACGGATACTCACCCAATATCCCGAGTATGAATACAAAGATAAGGTGTATTATCATCTGTGGCTTTTGTACCAGCGCCAGGGTAATCCTGCAAAGGCAGAACAATACTTGAGTAAACTGAAGAGTGAATATCCTGCCAGTGAGTGGACTGCCTTGCTCAGTAATCCTTACTATATGGAGAATGCCCGTTTCGGAGAGCATCTTGAAGACTCTTTATATACTACTACTTATGAGGCTTTCAAGAAGAACGACTTCCTGACTGTGCATCGTAACACAAGACAGTCTGCTGAGCGTTTCCCCCTAGGAGAGAACCGTGATAAGTTTATCTTTATTCAGGGTATGACTTTTCTGAATGAAGGAAACAGCAAGAGATGTCTGGAGAATATGGAGACCGTGGTGAAAGACTATCCGCAGAGCAGTGTCAGTGAGTTAGCGGGTATGATTATCAATGGTGTGAAAGGTGGGCGCCGTATCCATGGGGGCACCTTCGATATGGAGAATGTGTGGGAACGCAGGATGGTGATGATGAGTGACAGCGATTCCGTTGCTGTCAAGGAGTTTACGGTGGAGCGAAACGATCCCTTCGTCTTCCTGTTTGCTTATGAGCCCGATTCTGTTAACGAGAATCAGCTACTCTTTGAACTGGCTCGTTTTAACTTCACTAATTTCCTGGTTAGAAACTTCGAGATACAGATAGAAGAACATGATGGATTGCATCGGATGATGGTAAGTGGGTTCCGCAGTTATGATGAGGTACTGCAATATGCACGACAGATGTTAGATAATGAGCGTATCCGTGAGTTAACCTACAACTGTCGGAAGATTCTCATCAGTGAGCCCAACCTGATATTGCTGGGTACCCAGTTCAGTTATAAGGATTATGATGAGTTCTACGAACAACATTTCATCCCATTGCGTATCAGTACCGTCAGACTTCTCACCGAACCGGAGAATATCGAATATCAGAAAGAGCCCGAGCCCAATCCTGCAGATAAAGAGTTGTTTGAGGGAGGTGTCGTCAACGATGGTATGCTTATCGATTTAGGTATATCGCCAGAGGGTGGTAAGAGTGATGTTATGGTAATCCCCGAGGAGGAACCAATCAAGAAGGAGACAGCTATACCTGTTAAGGGCAATGAGCCTGATGTCATTGTCCCAGAGCAAAACGTGCCTACTAAGCAGAAAGAGTCGGATATTATTATCCCTGAGCAGAAAGAACCCGTAAAACAAAAAGAGTCTGAGATTATCATACCGGAGGAGAACGCCCCTGCAAAACGTAATCAGTCGGATATTATTATCATGGAGGAACCGGCTGTCAAGAAGGCAGATACTAAGATAACGCCGGATATCAGTATTCCTGTGGATAATAAACCGACGACTGCACCCGTAACAAAACCGGTTTCCACCCCAGTGGTTAAACCGGCTGTAACAACGGCAACAAAAACGGAAAATACTCCAACGACAAAACCAGTAAGCAGTCCGGCAGTCAAACCTGCAACGACTGGTAAGTCGCCGTTAACATCAGGAAATACAAAGAAACCGACAAATACGAAGAGTACGGGCATAAAGGCGCAGCGGCAACCGCTCATAGAAGATACCGGTATCGATTTTAATGACGGTTTCGGAAATGCTGTACGTAAGAAAAACGATACCATACCTGCTAAGAAAAAGGCAGCAACTGCTGACAAAAAGGCAGAAAAGAAGAAAATTCCGAATCTGGAAGATGAGTATTACGAATTGGAAGGTTTTTAATCAAAGACAGAAGATATGACAAATGGTTTACTACTATGGGTGGATGATGAGGTGGATCTGCTGAAGGCACATATCCTTTTCCTGGAAAAGAAAGGCTATGAGGTGGAGACTGTCAATAATGGC
>JAEEZP010000176.1 GCA_016291915.1 Prevotella sp.
ATAATAATTGCTGTCATTAATGATATACGTTTCAAAACGGGTATTGGTAACCTCACGGATATCAATAGGGACAAAAGCCAGATAGGCAGACATTACATCTCCACCTTTACGCTCTTCAGGCGGTAGCTTGAAGGTTACAGGACGGTCAGAAGGATCTTCTGATATGGATACTGTCTTGGCTGCCACCCCCCTTACATCTGTTTTCCCAGATTGAAACTGTTGCGGTACCTTATCGTAATTCTCAGATTCAACAACGATTACATCCTTAATATGAGTAGGTATCTGGAAACCGTCTTCATCCTCTACAAGGACTATCTCTTTTCCTTTAAAACCAGCAATGACGCCACCACCTATCTCGCTGACGAACCGTACTTTATCTCCAATTTTCATCATTCTTTCTTTATGGTATTAACAAACTGCTGTCTCCATAGCTCAGAAACCTAAAATCATTGGCCAAAGCGTAGTCATAGATTCTTCTCCAATCACCATTTACAAAGGCACTTACCAAAAGGAGGAGCGTACTTTGTGGTTGATGGAAATTGGTTATAAGCATCTTGACAATCTTATAGTCATAACCGGGAGCAATGATTATTTGAGTATCTGCTTGAAGTACATTTAAATGATTACGTTCCATATAATCCATAATCTGCTGTAATGCCTCTATAGGTGACAACTGATAATGTATATCATATGGTTCCCATTGGTCAACATGCAATAATTCAGACGAGTATTCGGGATTATTAGCCAACTTACAACCGATATAATAAAGACTTTCCAAGGTTCTTACACTTGTGGTCCCAACGGCAATGGCAGAGGCATGATACTGGATGAGCTTCTCTATCGTGGTTTTTTTTACACTGAAAAACTCAGTATGCATCATATGGCCTTCAATTTCCTTACTCTTCACCGGTTTGAAGGTGCCTGCTCCTACATGTAAAGTAATCTCTTCACGAATGATCTGTTTCTGATCTATTGCATCCAACACCTCTTGGGTAAAATGTAAACCGGCAGTAGGTGCTGCTACACTACCTTTTATCTTGGAATATACAGTCTGATAGGTTATCTTGTCACTCTCTTCTGTATTTCTGTTTAGATAAGGAGGTATCGGCAATTCGCCCACCGCATCAATAATTTCTGCAAAACTGATACTGTTATCATTCCACTCAAAATCCACCTTATAGCTGGTCTGATGCATCTCTTGGCGTCGAACAGTAAGAGTAATTTCCTTTCCGTGAATATCCATGATCTTTTGCAGATCACCTTCTTTCCATTTCTTAAGGTTCCCAATGATACAATACCAGGAACAGTGACTTCTTGCTTGGAATATCTGTTCATAATCAGTAGGAACTGCAGGCTCTAAAAGAAATACTTCGATCAAAGCACCAGTCTTTTTCCTAAAATGAAGTCTTGCCTGTATAACACGTGTATTGTTAAACACAAGAAGTGTATCTGATGGAAGATAATTGGGAAGATGATAGAAGACGTCTTGAGAAATAGAACCTTTATTATATATCAACAACTTACTTTGATCCCGACGACTGATAGGAAACTTCGCTATTCGTTCGTCGGGTAAAGGATAATTATAGTCTTCTATTTTAATATGTTTCGTATCCAAGGTAATAAAATTTAAATACAAACAATAGTGGCTCTGATAATGGAATAGATAAGAATGAATATCATCATGGTAATCACGACATCTATATCTGATATAGCAAAGCCTGTTGATGTGAAATGAGATGAGATATAATTGATTTTTGGCGTAAAACGATAATATATCTTCTGATAGAAATAATATATAATAAAACCAAGTGTGACACCCACAAGTAGTCCGCACAGAATATCTGATGGATAATGCATACCAAGATATAGACGGGAGTAGCAGTTGAACAGACACCATAATATCATGGCGATAATAAGCTTTTTCTCTCTAACTAACAGAGATACGAAAATGGCAACAGATGAGGTGTTGGCAGCATGAGCTGACCAGAAACTATAATCCTTAGATGCAAAACCATATACGGTATCAATAAGATATTTGATATTGGGATCCATACACGGACGAAGTCGACCGACCAATGGCTTTATGATAAGATCGGTTAATCCGGCAGTAATAAGAATACACAATGCAGCAAAACACAGTGTAAAAAGAATCTGAAAAACAGATTCTTTGTTTTTTATCACCAAATATATCAAACAGATATAAAGGGGTATCCATGTCAAACCGTTGGTCAGTGTACCTACTACACTGTCCCAAAACAAAGAATCACTCCCGTTAAAGAAGTACAATATTTGTCTATCCAGATCTAACAATGAATCCATTTATATCTTTTCTATGGTTTTCGTCTGTATCCACCCGTCACGACCATCTGTTAACCGAATTCCTTTCCAGTCTTTCATGGTGTTATCTTGTATCTCTACTTTTGTTCCCTCATGTATAACTGTAATATCGGAAGCCCCGGAAGAAGGTGTCTTTTTTATGGTAGCAGAGGGTGCTACAACAATGGCTGTATTCCTGTTTCCTAAGATTTTCTTTTGTTGGAAAGCGAACACATTACTGAGCACGAAAAGAAAAAGGAAAAGTATACCTCCATAGAAACCTACCCTTCTGATAGCGATATTGCCAGCGAAAAGATAGGCCAACACCAGTATCAGAGATAAGATCAGGCTGAAAATAGATAGCCGAGCCCATCCATCAACATTCATTAAGTTAACCACGGAACGCATCCATGTTACAAAAAACATCTCACTCTTTGGTGTTATTTTATCAATGGTCTTTGAACGAGCCATTTGAAGGTTAAAACGGATATCATCATCAGAGGGTGACAAAAGGAGTGCACGTTCGTAGTTGATGATTGCCCGTGTAATATTATCTGTTCTATAATAGGCATTACCCAGATTGTAATACAACTCTGCACTAGCCCCACTCTTCAACAACTCCTCATAATCATAGATCGCCTGTTGATAGTTACCTTTACTATATTCACTATCGGCATTTTCTTTTGTAATGGCATGAGTTAATGTAGGAACATACAATAATATGATGAATGTCAACAAAACACTCTTAATAGATTTTTCTGATTTCTTTGAGCGTTTCGCTTTCATCGACTCTTCTATCTTCGTGATGGCATCCATAGCCGTTTCAAATGTCTTATTCATATTTCCTTTCACATCTCCAGGGGCATAACGAGCATATTCACAGGAGTCAAGAGCCTCAAGGAACTTGTTGGTGGTTTCCTGATCTATGTCGTGTTCGCGGAGTTTCTCTTCTATATTATCATGAGATAAATCCGTAACGGGAATATTCATCTTGTCACCGACATATCCCCACAGAGCACGAAGTACCTCATCATAAAACTCATTGTGTTTGTTTTCCAACATCAGTTTGTGAGATAACTTCAGTCGTTTGGTAGCTATCTTATTGGCTTTCTTTCCCTTCACCTTCACAATGTCAGCATTCTCTATAGCTCTCCGACGGAAGATAATCATAATAATTAGAAATGCAGCTAATAGAGTAATTAGTATCAACCAATAAGAGGTACTACCAAAGAAGAGATTCTTAACATCCTGACGATTATACTTACCTGTCTTGATGGCATGTATATCTTGGTTTTGCTCTTCTGTAAAATCTGCACTGTTACTGCTATTCCCTGACCCCTTTTCTACAGTGAGATCGAACGATTGTGTTTTGATCGTCTTATATGTATCAGCTGCTGTATCATAATATGTAAAGGATACTGCTGGTATCTTGTACTTACCTGGATTACGTGGTACAGCAAGGAAGTCATAAATCATATTTCCTTCTACCCCATTAGCAGTCAACTTTGTCTTATCCGTAATCTTCGCATCGTATTTATCGAAGTCTTTGGGGAAATCAACAACAGGTTGTTTAATCAGTTTGAGGTTTCCTACACCTCCTACCACAACCCTTATAGTAATTGGATCATTTGCCTTGATCTCTGACTTATTCAATTGAGCTGAGATGTTAAAATGTCCGACTCCACCTGAGAAATCAGCCGGTTTCTTTGGTAAAGGATCAACCTGTATCATCAGTCCTGGAGCCTTGATACTACGCTTTACTTCCACATAGCCGCTACCTCCGTTGAAGAATGCCTCAAACGGATCCACATTACGGTTTTGCTGTACTACAGTACCATTGAAGGTAATACTGGGAATCTCCAGTTTGCCGGTCATCTGCGGATACATCACATACTGACTCCATGTCACAGAACGGTAGTTCCTTCCGTTGACATTCTCTATGTGGAATGACTTCTGTTGTGGTAGTTTTACTTCTTGAGAATGGAATCCTGTAAGATCAGGCATTTTTCCTTCCAGTTGTGTAAGATCCACCAAGGTATATACTTTATAAGTAAGAAGAACAGGTTCCTGTTCATGTACACGCTTTTTATTAGCACTTACTTTGATGAACAGATCATTACCAGTAATGGCACTGCCGGCTGTACGCATCTGATGACTATTCTGATAATCATCGTGCATTTTAGGAGGATTATTACCATTATTGTTATTTCCAGAAACTGTAATCTTTAATGGATGAGAAGAGATCGTCTTGCCATTGACATGGACATGTGCCGGAGGTATCGTATAAGATCCATTCTTGTTGGCACAGAGAATAAATGTATACGTAATGGATGAGGAACTGCTAGTATGACCGTTCACCATCTGAAAACTACTCTGTGTAGAGGTATAAGGTCCTGTGATAATTTCTAATGCATCAGGAATCTCCCCAACACGGAAATCCGTTCCACTTTGGGTGTCTAACGTATAAGTCAGACGGAAGTTCTCCCCATTCTGGACATTAGACGGCGCACTCACACTCAGCGTCTGTGCGTGGAGCATGAATGATGCCAATATAAGACAATATGTTAATAGTAATCTGTTCATCTTACCAATTCTTCTCCAAATTACGTTTCTGAGGAGTCTGCATCGCCTTTTTCATTCTCTGTTGCGTGGCTTTCTCTTCTTGGATAGCCGCGTTAAGAAGTTGTTCTGCATTCTCCTTACTCATCTGCTGATTCTCTTGTTGCTGTTGCTGTTGTTCTTTTTTCTTATTATCTTTCTGATCTTTATTCTGATCTTTCTTTTGATTCTGCTTATCTTTATTCTGATCTTGATTTTCTTTCTTTCTTTGTTTGCAGAGCGCCAGATTATAACGTGTCTCATCATCTTTGGGATTATTCCTCAACGATTCCTGATATGCGGTAATAGCCTCTTGATACATCTGGTGATTTTGACAGATAACACCGATATTATGATACACCTTTGCTTTTCTGAGAGGATTCGTTTCAAGCTGTCCTGCTTTTTCATATTGTACAATAGCGGCTGAATCTTTCTGTTGCATCATCAGTGCACAACCGAGATTATATAGTGCCTGGGGATTACTGGGATTCTTCTCAATTGCTTTCCTGTAGTGAACCTCTGCTTTGGGATAATCTTTCGCGTGATATCTGCTATTTCCATCACGGATGGACTGTCGGTCACTCTGTGCTTTAGCTACAGCGCAACAAATAATCATAATGAGCAATATGTAAAATCTCGTACTCTTCATTTCTTCTCAAACAGTTTAATACCTTTAAACAATGGGTTCTTACTCTCCATAACACATACCTCGAGAATTAACAAGAGAAGTGCAAGAATACCAAACGCTTGGAACTGGTCATCATACTCACTATAGATGGTACTGGAGATCTCTCCTTTCTGTAGTTTGATGAGCTCGTTATTTAACTTCCGTTGTGCCTCATTTGTGTTGTTTACATGGATATATGCACCACCGCCAGCTTGTGCTATCTCCTGACACATCTGTTCGTTCAGCCGAGACATCACAACATTTCCAGAGTGATCCTTCATATAACCACCCTCTCCATCAGGTATAGGACTGCCTTCTGAAGAACCTACTCCTAATACAAAGACTCTCACACCTTTCTTTTTTGCCAACTGGGCAGCTTCCACAGCTCCACCCTCATGGTCTTCACCATCCGTGATGATAATAATCGCCCTACCGATCTTTTCTTGTTGAGTAAAACTCTTTAAACCAACATTGATGGCTTCTGCGATGTTCGTGCCTTGTGTGGCAATGAGTGACGGGTCAGTATTTTGAAGGAACATCTTAGCAGATACATAGTCACTTGTGATAGGCAATTGGATAAAAGCATTACCTGCAAATACAATCAATCCTACCTTATCCTGTGTAAAGTTGTCCACCATATTTTCTATCAACATCTTACTCTTATCCAGACGCGAAGGAACGATATCCTCAGCACGCATGGAATTACTGATATCAAAGGCAATCATCGTCTCAATGCCGTTACGCGTTTCGTGGGATACTTTCGAACCCAATTGTGGGCGGGCTAACATCAGGATTAGAAGGGTTAAAGCTCCTTCCAACAACCAAAATTTTATCGCAGCACGCTTACGAGAGACATCCGGCATCAGACCCTTTAAAAGACTTAAATCGCCGAAAGCCTTCAACTTCTTTTTACGGTCACGAAGGGTATAGAATCGTATGAGTGCTAATATGGGTATTAGCACCAGAAGATATAGATATATAGGACTTTCAAATCTGAACATAGTCTTACATTTTATGGTATTCTTCTAAACCATGTTATTCTTAATAAGATCTCAAGCAAGAGTGAAAGAACAGCCACAATGGCAAAAGGCTGATATGCCTCATAGCGTTTGGAAAATCTCTTTATTTCCATCTTTGATTTCTCGAGCTTGTCGATATCCTTATAGATCTGTTTCAACTCTGCCGTATTCGTGGCACGATAGAAATGTCCGTCGGCAGTCTGAGCTATCTTTGTCAAGGTTCCGGTATCCACATC